>NZ_JBSFFN010000023.1:0-133456 GCF_053596135.1 Streptomyces sp. NPDC001770
ACCACCCCCCACCCCCGCCGCCCCCCCCCGCGCCCCCCGCCGCTTCCACAGCGGGCGCGCGCCGGGCGCGTTTCCGGGACGGGGCCCGGCCGGTGCCCAGTGCTCCGGTGCTCAGTACTCCAGGCCGTAGCCCACCGGGTACAGCACCTGCGACGGGTCGTCCGCGCGCGGCACCGGGACGGGCAACCGGCCGCCCGGTTCGGCGTGACCCGCGATCACCCGGGCGGCGGCGCGCAGTTCGACGTCGGTCCAGGAGTACGCCGCGAGGCTCGCTGCGTACCCCGTACCCGCCAACTGCGCGATGTCGTACGGGTTGCGGATCGCCACCGTGACGACCGGAACCCCGGTCGCGGCGAGGGCGCTCACCAGGGTGCGCTGGGAACTGGTCGCCGTCACGTTGTACGTACCGACCACCACCGCGTCCTTGCCCGCCGCTGCCGCCACCGCCTCGGCGATCTTCGCCGCGGCCGGCGCCGTACCGGTGGACAGAGCCGTCGCCGTGTGGCCGAGCGCGGTGAACTCCGCGGCCAGCGTGGTCGTCGGCGGGCCGGTCGTACCGGACGGGGAGGCCGGGTCCGCGCCCACCACCAGGATGCTGCGGTGGGTGCGCCGGGAGAGCGGCAGCAGGCCGGTGGGGTTGGCGAGGAGCGTGGTGGTGTGCTCGGCGATCCGGTCGGCGGCGGCCAGGTGAGCCCGGGTGCCGACGACCTTGTCCACCTGCGAGTCCTCGACGAACGGGTCCTGGAAGAGGCCGAGTTTCGCCTTCAGCCGCAGAATCCGCAGAACCGATTCGTCAATGCGGTCCTCGGTGAGTTCACCGTTCCGTACGGCGGTCAGTACCGCGTTCCACGCGACGTCCAGGGTAGGCGGGTTGAGCAGCTGGTCGACGCCCGCCTTCAGCGCGAGCACCGGGACGCGGTCGTCGCCGTACTTGGTGCGCACTCCCTCCATGCCGAGGGCGTCCGTCACCACCACCCCGTCGTAGCCGAGTTCCTCGCGCAGGATGCCCGTCAGGATGGGCCGGGACAGGGTCGCCGGGTCCTCGGACGGGTCGAGCGCGGGGACCACGATGTGCGCGCTCATGATCGAGTCGATGCCCGCCGCCACGGCCGCCCGGAACGGCGGGGCGTCCAGCTCCGCCCACTGCTCGCGGGTGTGGGTGATGACCGGCAGCCCGGTGTGGCTGTCGGTACTGGTGTCGCCGTGGCCCGGGAAGTGCTTGGCCGTCGAGGCGATCCCGGCGCCCTGGTACCCCTTCACCTGCGCGGCGACCAGCCCCGCCACGGAGTCCGGGTCGGAGCCGAAGGAGCGTACGCCGATGACCGGGTTGGCCGGATTGACGTTGACGTCGGCGTCGGGCGCGTAGTTCTGGTTGATGCCGAGGGCGGCCAGCTCGGTGCCCGCGATCCGGGCCGCCCGGCGGGCGTCGGCGCGCGAACCGCCCGCGCCCAGCGCCATCGCGCCCGGCAGCAGGGTGGCCGGTTCGCCGACCCGGCAGACGATCCCGTGCTCCTGGTCGGTGGAGACCAGCAGCGGCACCCTCGACGGACCGGCGAGCCCGGCCCGCTGGATGCCGTTGGAGAGCGCGGCGATCTGGTGCGGGTCACGGGTGTTGTGCGCCCAGGTGAAGTAGATGATCCCGCCCACGTGGTACTTGGCGATCATCTCGGCGGCCGTACGGACTCCGATCTCGGCCAGGTTGGCGTCGATGTCCGCCTGGTCCGGCTCGGTGGCGGAGTGGCCGTACACCCGCATCACGAAGAGCTGGCCGACCTTCTCCTCTAGGGACATCCCGGCGACGATCCGCCGGAGCCGGTCCGCGGGGACGTGGCGGGAGTCCGTCCGGTCCGTCGCGGCGGCCGGAATCGCGACGGTGCCGGTGGCCGCTGCCGCCGCGCCTGCCGCCGCCGCGGCGAGCAGGGTGCGTCTGGAGGTGCGGTGGTGCACGTGAGCCCCTTCCGGTACTGAAAGAAACTTCCAAGAAGGTACGGATATATGGAAAGTAACTTCCGGTCAAGGGTCCTCGCCCGGCCGCGCTGCCACCGCCTCCGGAGAATTACGGGCAAACCCGCCCAGTGGGTGGGCCGAACGGTGAGTCGGCCGGCCGCTTTCCCGCTGCCGGACTTCCGCCGCCGGGGCGACCGTGGCCGGGGGCCACCGAAGGGTGAGGCGGGCGCCCGCACGGTCGGCCGGGAGCGGCCCGAGGAGGGTGCCGCCGCCTTTCCGGGCAGACCAGGGATTACGGGGCGGTCCTCAGGGCGGTGAATTCCCGGGGCGGGCATATCGTGTTCTCGGGGTGCGGAATGCGGCCGGAACGTCCCCATGCATCCGGACTTGCGGTGCGGGAGATGTCCGGACTGTGCGTGTCGTCGGAGCCGTACCAGGCGCGGGCCGATTTCCCCGCTCCGGTGACAGACCGCACATCCGCATGTACGCTGACCGGCTGAGGCGTGCCACGCTATCGAATGTACAACTTTCCGCATGACGGGGTGAGTCACGTGCATGTCAGTGTTGTTATGCCGTCCTACAACTCTCGAAATGCTCTGAGGGTGTGCCTGAATTCCCTCGACCGCCAAGTACTCCCTCCTGGCCATTCCTTCGACGTGATCGTCGTCGACGACGGGTCCACCGACGGCACCGGTGCGATGGTGGAAGAACTCGACCCCTCTTTCCAGCTGCACTACCACTATCTTCCGCGAACCGACCGGTCGGGGCGTTCGGCGGCTCGGAACCATGGCATCCAGAGGGCGACCGGCGAGATCATCGCGTTCATCGACGCTGATCAGATCGTCGCGCCCACCTGCGTCGCCGAGCACCTCCGCTACCACGAACTGCGCGATGACCTGGTTGTCCTGGGTCCGCGCGGCGATCTCGGGGGTCTTCCGGACCGTGCGGGTGAGCCGGACGCAGAGCTCGACTTCGAGGCGCTTCCGGTAGTGGAGGAGGATTCCCGGCAGATTCTGCTGGACGAGCTGTCGGACAATCTCAACAACCTCGCCACGTGCTGGCACTACTTCTTCAGCTGCAATGCCTCCGTACGCCGCGAGCACGTGCTGGCGGTCGGCGGGTTCGACGAGAACTTCAAGGGCTGGGGGCTTGAGGATTCGGAGTTGGGTTACCGTCTCCGTCAGCGGGGCCTGGCCTTCGCCTACAACAGGGACGCCGTACTCCATCATCAGCGCGGCCGAGCCATCGAGCAGGAGATGTACGACGATTGGCGTCGTAATCTCGCCTATTTCGCGGCCCGTCACGAAAGCTCCGAAGTGTCGGCCCAGTGGGTTCTCGACCGTTCGTTCAACCCGGAATTGAAGGACGCCGGAATTCCCAGAGCGGAAGAACTGGGATGGCTGGAATGTGCTCTGCGTTTCGAGTACGCGGTCCGCGCGCTGCACGGGCGTCTCCCGCGGGTCCCGGACTATCGTCTGGTCGAAGTCGACAGGAGCAATGTGGACACCGTCCGCGCCTCGCTGGAGGAGTGGGCCTCGGACACCGATCTGCTCGTCATCGACCACACGGGAGACAGTGAGCTCGTCGCCACGGCCCAATGCGTCCGCACGTCGCGCGAGTTCCTCTACTTCCGGCAGCCCTCGGCACGGGCTCGGGAACGGATTCTGGCCCGGCACGCGACCGACGTCCATGCGGATCTCCCTTCGTCGAAGGGACCGGCGGCCTGATCCGCCCCGGGCGGGCCGGCAACCCCTCGCCCCGCGGCAACGCACAGCTCCAGCCCGGAACACACCGAGGAGACCTGATCGACATGACCGCACTCGACCCCGAGGTGATGACCGGACAGGTCGGCCGTCTCGCCGCCGATCTGCGAGCAGGGGTGGAGTCTCTGGGGCGCCAGGCGGACTCGGTGGTCGGGGCGGGCGGCCTTGCGCGGACCTCGCCCACCGTCCACCTCGTGGGAGACGGGGACTCGTACCACGCGGCCTGCGCGATGGCTCCGGCCTTCCGGTCGTTCGCCCATGTCACCGCCACCGCGGCGATGGCTCTGGACTTCACCGAGTACCAGGTGCCCTGGCTCGCAGCGGACGGCCGTGACCGGCCGGTGGTCGTCGGCATCTCGGCGTCGGGAGCGACGCCGAGGGTCGTTCAGGCACTCATCGGGGCCCGCGAGAAGAGCGCGCTGACGGTGGCACTCACCTGTGCCCCGGACAGCCCGCTGGCCCGTGCCGCCCATCACGCGCTGATCCCGGAACTCCGCGACAACGAGAGGTCGCCCGGCATACGCACCTTCCAGGCCAGCTTGCTGGGCCTTCTGCAACTGGCCCTGCGTATCGCGGAGGCCCGGGGCCACCAGACCCACGGCGGCACCGGGACACTCGACGCGGAACTCGTCGCACTCGCCGACGGAGTGGACGCCACGGCCGCCGCCCTGGACCCGTTGTGCCGCGAGATCGCGCCGGTCGTGGCCGGATCTCCGGTGATCCTGATGACGGGCAGCGGGCCGTCCTACGGCACCGCGCAGTTCTGCGCGGCCAAATTCATCGAGGCGTCCGGTGTCTTCGCCCGCGGACAGGACCTGGAGGAGTGGTTCCACGTCGAGCGGTTCGCCCGTCCCCACGACATGCCGGTCTTCGTCGTCGCACCGCCGGGGCGCTCGTCCTGGCGGGCGGCGGAGGTGGCGGAGCGGGCTCGGCGGATCGGCCGCCGGGTGTTCGTGGTGACGCACCCGGACGACACCGCCCGCGTCTTCAAGGATGACGGCGTCCTCCTGCCGGTGCCGGTGCGGGTCAGGGAGGAGTTCAGCCCCCTGCTCTACCACCTTTTCGCGGACCTTCTCGCCTGCCGGACCGCGCAGCTGCTCGACCGGACCCCGTTCACCCAGGGCGGCTGAGAGGACGGGACCGGGCCCGGCAGGGGGAGCGGCGGCGGGCGCCGCCCCGGCGCACCCGTGCCGACGGCACCGGAGCGCCGGGATTTCGGTGGGCCCGGGTTTCGGTGGGCCTCAGTTGCCGCTCAGGCTCACCCGCAGCGACTTCAGGCCGCGCAGCGAGGGATTGGGACGGTATTCGAGCGGGTCGCCGGTCAGCTCCATCTCAGGAAACTTCCACAGCAGGTTCTCGAACGCCACCTCTCCTTGAATGAGGGCGAGTTGTGCCGCGATGCAACTGTGCGGCCCCCGGCCGAAGGACAAATGGGGTCGCTCCTTCCGCGCGATGTCCAGGCGCCGGGGCTCCGAGAAGACCTCGGCGTCGCGATTGGCCGCGCCGATCATCAGCATCACGACGTCGCCCGTGTCGATCAGGACGTCGCCGCAGCGGGTCGGTGCCGCAGCCGTACGCGCCTCGATCTGCAACGGACTGTCGTAACGCAGGAACTCCCTGATGGCGCTCCCCAGAAGCGATGGGTCCTCCTTCAGCCGGCGCGCCTCGCCGGGATGCTGGAGGAGCGCCAGCAAGCCGTTGCCGATCATATTCGTCGTGGTCTCCCGTCCGGTGCGGATCAGCATCACGCAGGTGGCGACGATCTCGGCCGTGCTCATGAAGTCGCCGTCCTTCTGGGCCGACGTCATCTCGCTCATGAAGTCGCCTGTGGGCCGGGCCCGTCGTTCCTCCGCCATCGCGCCCACGTAGTCGCAGAGAGCGTCGAGGCCGGACACGTCGCGGGCGGGCCGTGCGACGTGCGTCGACCAGTCCGGGCCCTTGTTGTAGGCCTCCTCGACCCCGGCGGTCCAGGCGAGGAAGGCCTTCCGGTCGGACTGTGGCACGCCCATCAGCTCCGCCATCACCAAAGTGGGCAGTTGGTAGGCGAGTTGGGTGATGACGTCCACTTCGGACGCGTCGCGGACGGGGTCGAGCAGCTCGGAGACGATCGTCTCCACGCGGGGGCGCATGGCGACCGTGCGTTCGGCGGAGAACGCCTGGCGGGTGAGGCGCCTCAGCCGGGTGTGTTCCGGGTGGTCCATCCGCAGGAACCAGTTCTCCGCGTGCTCGCGAAGCCGGCGTTCGGCCGCCCGCTCCGACTCCCGTACCAACTCCAGGTCTATCTCGGGTCGCTTCGACGAGAGAGCGGGATCGTGCAGCAGAGCGGTGACGTCGTGGTATTTGGTGAAACACCATCCCAGACGTGTGTGCGCCGGTGGAAGCCTCTGTAGCGCTTCGTATGTCGGATACGGATTGGCGACGGTCAGAGGATCATGAAAGTCAACGCTGGAAAGCATTAGTCCGTCTTCCCTGTTCGTCGGTGTCCGGCCGGTGTGCCCGGAATTCCGAGATTCGTGTGCCGGTGCGTCCCGTCCGGTCGTCCTCCGTTGTCGCGGACGGCGCCCCCACTGCGCCACGCACCATCTTGACCTGCGGAAACAGTCTGATCGGGTGGAGTGCCGATGCGTGGCGCGGTGGTGCGGTGGTTCTCCACGGACATCCACGAACCACGTGAATGTGACCGGTCGGAGGTAGATGTCTTCCGCATTCGTGCCGCGGCGCATTCGCGGCCAATTCGCGGCGGCATGGGAAAGGCGCGGAAGACGTCACTGTCGCTCTGCGGTGGCCCCGCTCACGTTACCCATGGGGTGTGCGCGTGCTCAAGGTGTCCGCACCGGGGAGATCGGGTTGCGGCCGTTCCTTTCCGCGACCGCCTCTCCGTCGTGGGCTGGTCCGGGGCACGCCCGGCGTGCGGCCCCGCCGACTACGTGTTGTGGGGCGGTCGTTGCCCCAGGGTTGTCCCGGACGGGACCCGGCCCGGCTCCACCCGCACGTCAGACCTTGACCGCCCGGTAGATCGTCCGGCAGGGGACGGAGGAGCGGGAGCAGGATCCGGACTCGCACTTGGTGTACGAGGGCTCGATGTCGTGGTCCGCGAGCTCCAGGCCGGACGCCGTCAGCGCGGCAGCGATCTCGTCCCGGTCGTAGTGGCGGCTGCGCAGCGTCTGGTCGATCCTGAGAAGGGTTCCGCCCTGGTCGATCACGCCGGATATGCGGAGCATGCCGTACCTGTTCTCCGTGTCCCAGACGCCGCGCTTGGCGATCATGGCCTCGGGCTCGTCGGTCAGTGTCACGTTGTTCCAGTGCCGCAGGTGCGGGGTCTCGAAGACGTCGAAGACGAACTGCCCGCCGTCCACGAGGCAGGCGCTCACGCGGGAGAAGCACGCCTCCAGCTCGGCGGTCGAGTCGAGGTGGTTCAGGGCCCCGTCCAGGCAGATCGCGGCGTCCACCGCGCCCGGGAGCGAGAAGTCGCGCGCGTCGGCCGTGATCAGGGTGAGGGCTCCGCTGTCGATGTAACTACCCAGCTTCTGCCGGGAGATGGCCAGCATGCCCTCCGAACGATCGACCCCGACGACGTCCCAGCCGGCCTTGCAGAACACCTCCGCAGTGATCCCCGTGCCGCAACAGAGATCGAGCACGGTGCCGGCGCCGCTGTCCGTCGTGCCGCCCAGGCAGTCGGCGAGCCGAGGGGAGTAGGTGCGGACCCAGCCCGTGAAGTAGCGCTCGAAGAAGGCTGCGAACTCGTCCGTGTAGTACGTCATGACTGGCCTTTCGGTCGACTGCGGGCAAGGACCGGGTGGACCCGGCATCGGATGGTGCGGAGGGCCGCGGTCATGCCCTGGACGGGGAGTCCGCGGCGGCGCGCAGTGCGGGGACGACCTCGGCTGCGAAGAGCCGCATGGTCTCCCAGTCCAGCGGGGGACGGCAGCCGAGCAGAAAGTCCCGCACTCCGAGGCGCACATAGGGGAGCAGGGTGGCGACGCATCGCTCCGGTGTGCCGAACACGAGGTACTCCTCCAGGTCGCTCGACCCGGAGGGCAGTAGGGCGAGCCGTTCGGCCCTGCGCCGCTCGACCTGCCGCTCGTCGGCCGCGAGCACGCATCGGAAGGTGATCGAGAAGCGGATGTCGCCGATGTCGCGGCCGGCCTCCGAGCAGTGCCGGGCCAGCGCGCCGAGCTTGCGTTCGTACGTGGGGAGATCGCAGGCCGAGGTGTTCCAGACGTCGGCATGGCGGGCGACGACGCCCAGTGTGCGCTTCTCGCCTCCGCCGCCGATCACGAGGGGCAGATGCCGTTGGACCGGCTTGGGTTCGAGGCAGGCGTCCCGGAGCTGGAAGTGCTTGCCCTCGAAGTTCGTGCGCTCGCGCGTCCACAGGCTGCGCATGATCCGGCAGGACTCCTCCAGCATGTCCAGCCGGGCGCGGGTGTCCGGTAAGCCGATCCCGTACTGCTCGTGGCCGAGGTCGGGGCCGCCCGCTCCGACTCCGAACTCCAGTCGGCCTCCCGAGACACGGTCGATGGTCGCGGCGATCGACGCGGCCAGTGCGGGATGCCGCCAGGTCATCGACGAGACCAGCATGGCGCACCGGACCCGAGTGGTCCTGGCAGCCAGCGCCGAAAGCAGCGTGGGTCCGTCCATGCACGGTCCGTCGGGGCCGCCCAGAGGGGGGCGGTAGTGGTCGAAGAGGGAAACCCAGTCAAAACCCCAGCTTTCCGCTCGCTGCCACAGCTCAAGGCACTCGTCAAAGTCGCGGTACTGCTGTCCCGAATGCACGCCAAACCTGATCAAAAATTACTCCTCATGCTCGAACTGCACCATGACGGACGAAAGTTCGGGCAATCCGGCCCGCGTTCGGACGCACTCTTGCGTCATCGTAGACGAAGGTGCTCCAATGAGAAATCGGTTGAGCTGGGCAATGGCTTAACCCGCCCCAGTAATTCCTGGTGGGTGTGCGACGACGACCACGGCACCCCGCCACGTCGTCTTCACGTCCGCACGCATCGCTACACGGAAGCTCCGCTGCCTTGCGACGCACCGATCCGATGCCGCACACTGATCCACCATCAATGGTGGGACTCCTTTGGGGGGCCGCTTTTGGGTATCTCTCGTCATTCGGTCGGCGTCACTTCTGGGCATGCCGGACAGAAACCCGCCGAAGTTCACGCCTACACCCTGGAATCTGGCGATGTGGCCCTCACCGCCTGGACCTACGGAGCCTCACTGGTAGAAGTCCTGGTTCCGGACCGCAGAGGGAACAAGGAGAACGTCATCCTGCGACTTCCTTCGCTGTCGGCCTACGAGGACCCGACGGCGAAGGCCTATGTGGGTGCCACGGTGGGTCGGTACTGCCGATGCATATCGCAGGGGCGTTTCGAGATGGACGGCGTCGAGCACGAACTGGACCGCAATGACGGCGACCATCATCTGCACGGAGGCTCCCTGGGATTCGACACCTACGTGTGGGAGGCCGATGCCGAAACGACGTCGACGGGGCCCGTCCTCTCGATGCGGCTGGAGAGTCCCGACGGGGACCAGGGCTATCCCGGTGCGCTGACGGCACGGGTCCGCTACGAAGTGGACACGGAAGGGAGAATCACCTTCGACTTCTCCGCCCGTACGACGGCCGCCACCGTGGTCGGTCTCACCAACCACGCGTTCTGGAATCTCGGCGGGAGGGGGGCCAGGGTGGACGATCACCGTCTGTGCGTCAATTCCCACCGGCTCGTGGCGTTCGACGCGGGGCTCATGCCGCTCCCCGGCCCGCCCCGCGACATCCGGGGCACCGCCCTCGACTACCGGCGGTCCAGGCCGATCGGCGCCGGGCGGATCGACAACTGCTTCGTGCTCGACGATGCGGACTGGGCGGCCGAACTCACCCACGAGGGCAGCGGCCGCAGGATGCGGGTGAGTACCGACCAGCCGGCCGTCGGCGTGTACTCCGCCGACCACTACCGCTCGCCCCGTGCGGGACTGTGCCTGGAGACGGGCCCGCTGCCCGACGCGCCCAACCGGCCCGACTTCCCCTCCGCGCGCCTCGATCCGGGGGAGACCTACCACCACCGGACCACCCACGAGTTCTCCCTTCTACGAGATCGGGGCTGATCAGTCATGAGGCTGCGTCCTTCGACCGCCGGTGGCGCGCCCGCCGCCGCTGCCCGGAACGCCCACCCGACCCCTGCCGTTCGCTGAGCGCGCGGATGAGCGACGTATGGGAGACCGCGACGGACCCCGCGGAGGTGCACGCGCTGCTCACGGCCTGCGACGCGGCCGAGGCCCGCCGGTCCGGCACCGCCGCCCCCGCCCGGCGCGAGCTGACGACCGAGCGGCTGGTGCGGGAAGGCGCGGTACACCTGCTGCGCGGGGAGACCGGAGCGGCCGGCGCGATGTTCACCCTCACCTCCGCCCCGAGATTCCAGGAACCCACGGACTACCCCCACGCCTCCCGGCCCACGTACCTGAGCAGGCTCGCCGTCGCGCCGGCCCTGTCGGCGACGGGCACCCTGGTCGGCGTCCGCGCCGTCAGGAAGGCGGTGGAACTGGCCACGGCTCTCGGTGCCGACGCTCTGCGGTCGGAGGCGAACCCCGATCTCGTCCGCACCAGGGCGCTGCTGGACCAGCTCGGTTTCGTGCAACACGGCCCGGTGCACCGAGCGGAGACCGGCCGGCGCTATGTCCATCTACAGAAGACGCTGCGGTCAGGAGAGCCATCCCGATGAATTCCTACACCCCCCCCACTTTTCTCGGTTCCGTGCGCAGCGCCGGAACCCCCGTCGTACTCTTCGGTGCCGGTGACATCGGTATCGCGGCCCAGTACGTCCTGGGAGAACTCGGAATACGGGTGACCTGTTTCGCGGACGGTCGGCACAGTAAACAGGGGAGTGTCGTCGGAGGTCTGGAAGTACGGTCCCCAGAACAGTTGGGAGATCTTCCGCAGGACACGGTGATCTTTCTCTGCGGAAACTACCTGACGTCGATGTCCGCTCGGGTGCGTGAACTCGGTTTCCGGGACATCCACGACTGCGTCGGGTTGCTCGATGGGTTCGACTTCTCGGACGCGGACCTCGGCATGGATCCTCTGTTCGTCCGGCGGGAGATCGACCTGCACAAGCGGGAGACGTTGAAGACCCGGGACCGGGCCGAGGACACCCTGATCCTGAAATACCTCGACGTCGTGGTGACCGAGGCCTGCTCCATGAAATGCCAGGACTGCTCCAACCTGATGCAGTACTACTCCAAGCCGAAACACAGCGATCTGGATCTGCTGGAACGCGCCGTGGACCAGATCATGGCGAGCATCGACGGGCTCTACGAGTTCCGCGTTCTCGGCGGCGAACCCTTCGTCAACCCCAAGGTCCACCGTGTCATCGACAAGCTCGACACGTACGGGCAGGTCGAGAAGATCATCATCTACACCAACGCGACCATAGTGCCGCGAGGGGCGAACCTGGAAAGTCTGAAGAACAGCAAGGTCGTCGTGTACGTCACCAACTACGGCGTCCATTCGAAGAAGTTCGACGAACTCATCCGGACCTTCGACGAGCACGGAATAAGCTATTTGACCAAAATACCGGTCTGGACCGACTCCGGTCGGATAGTCCATGTCGAGCGCAGCGTGGAAGAACTCGACGACTTGTTCCGCAACTGCTCGGTGAACGACATCCTCACTCTCCTCAACGGCAAGCTCTACCGGTGCCCCTTTTCGGCGAACGGAACCAATCTCGGCGCGATCCCGGAAGACCCCGCCGACGTCGTGGACCTCACGTCGGACGAGCCGGTGCCACGACTGCGCGAGCAGCTGCGTCGGCTCTACGGCCGCTCGACCCATCTGGCCGCCTGCGCGTTCTGCAACGGCCGCGACTACCGGACGCCGAGGATCGAAGCGGCTCTTCAGACCCGTCGGCCGCTTCCCCTCACCGTCATATGAGGGTCGCGGTCTTTCCGATCGACGCGGTCGGACACGTGAACCCCCTGCTGGCCGTCGTCGAGAAGCTGGTGGCCCACACCGGTGTCGAGGAGGTCGGGAGCTTCGGCCCGCCGTCCCTCGCCGCGCTGTTCACCGCCGCGGGGGCCCGGTACACGACCATCGTGGGCGACCCCGCGCGAGAGACACCGCCCGGGCTGTCCGATCTCGCGTACAAGAGCTTCGTACGGCCGATGTCGTCCACCTCCGCGTACATGACCGAGGCGGCGGACTTCGGCCCCGACGTGGTGCTGTACGACGTCTTCTCCCTGCACGGGGCCCTCGCGGGCAGGGTCCTGGGCGTCCCCTCCGTCTCGTTGGTCACCTGCCCCGGATACGGCTCCCTCGGCGAGGACTTCGTCGTCGCTCACGGCCGTGGGCATCCGGCGCTCGACGTGGCCAACGCGCACTACCGCGCCGCGTACGGGGTCGATCTGCTCGGTGAGGGTTCACTTCCGGTGCTGTTCCCTTCCGACGACCTCTCGGTCGTCACCATGATCAGGCCGCTGTCCCGCCCGCCGGACCCGACCGCCCCCAGGCTGAACGCCCTGCTGTCCGGGTACGAGTCGACGTGCCGGTACGTCGGCCCCTGCGTGGGGGCCAACCGGTACGAGCCCGGGTCCTCCCCACCGCGGGGCGGGGAGGAGGGAGACACCCGGGACTTCCCGTTCGAGGTGCTGGCGGAGGCACGGCGGGCCGGCCGCCCCGTCCTGCTGTTCTCGTTGGGCACCGTGCTGACGGACTTCCGGTTCCGTTCTCCGGTGGGCGGTGCCCCGACGGGACGCGAGTTCCTCCTCACGATGCTCGGACACCTGGTCCGAGGCTTCGCGGACGGCGGCCAACTCGTGGTGGTGGCGACCGGGTCGGAGCTGCCCAACGGGGAACAGCCCGACTGGCCGGACAACTTCATCGTCAGAGACTTCCTGCCGCAGAGAGAGATTCTCGGGGGGTACGCCGACGTCTTCCTCACGCACCACGGCATGAACTCGCTGACCGAGAGCGTGCTGGCGGGCGTCCCCATGGTCGCGCTGCCCGGTGTGGGCGACCAGATCGCCGCAGCGCAGATGGCGACCGCTCGGCAGGCATCGGTGGCGCCCTGGGACCTCCGCGACCCCTACACCACGGTCACCACCGGACTCCTGGTGCAGGCGGTGAAACAGGCTCTGAACGATCCGGTGCACCGTGCCGCATGCGCCGGGCTGCGCGAGCGGATGCTGTCCGCGGGCGGGGCGGAGCTGGCGGCGCGCCTGGTGGCAGGGGTCGGGAACGGCGGTGCGGGGACCGTCGGCTGAGGGGCGGCCGGCCCCTCGCCGGACCGGCCGGCACGTGGTCCGGCCGGCGCCGGCCCGGGGCAGGCCCCGGGCCCGGACTCCGGGGTTCAGGGCTGCTCCACACGGACCGTCACACACTTCGGCCGCTGGTACTCGGCCAGTGCCAGGGTGCTCAGGTCGGTACCGTTGCCCGAACCCCGGCGCCCGCCGTGCGGCAGCTCGGGGGTCTGGTCCAGATGGCAGTTGACCCACACCTCGCCACAGTCCAGCTCGCCCGCCAGCCTCAGCGCGAGTCCCGCGTCCGTGCTCCAGACACTGCCGGCGAGAGCTTCCGGCCGGCTGTTGGCCAAGCGGACGGCGTGGTCGAGGTCGCGGGCGCGCTGGACGGTGAGCACAGGGCCGAAGACCTCGTCCACCACGGCCGGGGCGTCGTCCTCCAGGTCGGCCAACACCTCGGTGGGCCGCCAGTACCCGCCCTCCTCGCCCGCACGGGGCTTCAGCGGGCCGGTGTGCCGGACCCCCGCGTCCGTGGCGGCCAGGATGCGGTCGTACCGCGCCGTCTGGTCCGGATTGTTCAGTGGACCCAACCCCTCTCCCGCCACGTGTTCCCCCATCGCCTGCGCGAGACGTTCCACGGTTTCAGCATGGTTCTCCGCCAGTGTGATCACCCGGGCGGGTGCGGCGCAGCTCTGTCCGGCGTTGAACACAGACGCCTCGGCGAGCGCGGTGAAGGTGTGGGCCGGAGCGTCCGGAAGCACCAGGGCCGGGCAGTTGCCCCCCAGCTCCAGGCTGACGCGCCGGAGCCCCGCCCGTCGGACCACGTCCTCACCCCCGGCCCGGCTGCCGGTGAAGGCGATGCCGTCCACCGGGCTGTCCACGAGCAGCCGTCCCGTCTCCCTGTCCCCGGTGAGCACACCCACCACGTGCTCCCCCAGCAGCTCGGCTGCGTCGGCCGCCAGCAGGACGACCGTGTCCGGGGTGGTCTCGGCCGGTTTGAGGACCACTGAGTTGCCGCCCGCCAGTGCGGGGGCCATCCGCCACATGGCCATCATCAACGGGTAGTTCCACGGGACGACGGCGGCGACGACGCCGAGCGGTTCCCAGCGCACCCAGCTCTCCCGGCCCGCCATCCGGCGGCCGGCGGCCGGCGAGGACTCCGTGCGGGCGGCACCGGCGTAGAAGCGCAGGACGTCCGCGCTCCCGACGGTCTCGCCCAGGGCCTCCGCCCAGGGTTTCCCCGTGCCGGCGCGCAGGGAGTGGGCGTACTCCTCCCTGCGGTCCTCGATGCGGTCCGCCAGTCGCAGCAGGGACCGGGACCGTTCGGCCGGCGTGCGCGCCGCCCAGCCCCGGTACGCCGCGCGGGCGGCAGCGACCACCTCGGCGACTTCCGGCTCGCGGGCGACGGCGACGTGTGTGCGGAACAGGCCAGTGCGGGGGTCGGACAGGGTACTGCGCTCGCCCGAAGTGGGCTTTTCACCGGATGCGTTCGGCAGGTACACGGTGGTTTCACTCCTGCGGTGAGGACGAGGGGGCGGTACGTGCGGAAGGGGTGAGCAGCTCTCCGAGAGCGGGCCGCAGGATCTTCCCGGTGGCCGTTCTCGGTACCTGGTCGACCCGGACGACACGGCTGGGGAGGACGGCCTCGGCGAAGTGGCGGCGCAGGTGGGCCAGTACCTCGGAGTCGGACAGATCCGGCGGGGCGGAGACGGCCGCCGCGACGGTCTCGCCCAGGAGGCGGTCCGGCAGCGCGGCGCAGGCCGCGTCCCGTACGCCCGGAAGGGCGCGCAGGGCCCGTTCCATCTCCTCCAGGGAGACGGTCTCGCCGCGTATCTTGGCGGTGTTCTTGATCCGGCCCGTGAGGACGTACAGCGGCTGACCGGTCGACTCGTCCGTCGTCGCGCGGCCGAGGTCCTGCGAGTGGAACCAGCCGCCGCGGAAGGCATCGGCGGTCGCGGCCGCGTTGTTGGCGTATCGGGACATGACGTTGTGGCCGCGCACACAGAGCTCGCCCACCTGGCCCGCGGCCGCCCGGCTTCCGTCCGGTAGCAGTACCGCGACTTCGTTGCCGTGCACCGCGGTACCGATCGAGGGAATGTCGGTGTCCAGCATCAGCCGCCGATAGGCGGCGTCGGACAGTCCGGTCGGCAGGGTCGTGGAGAAGTTCGTCGTCTCGGTGAGGCCGTATCCCTGAAGCACCCGCGCTCCGAGCCTGTCGTGCACAGCCCGTGCCGTCTCTGTCGACAAGGGGGCGGCGGCGGACACGAAGTAGGCGAACTCCCGAGGGAGTTCGGGACGACGCCAGGACGCGGCAAGTGCGTCCAGGACGCTGGGTACGACACTCGCCACCCGCGGCCGGAAACGAGTCAGCAGGGACGGGTAGCCGAAGGGACTGAACCGTTCGGCGAGGATGCCGTGCGCGCCGGCGGCCAGTGTGGCGAAGAGCGTGAGGTGAACGCCGTTGACGTGGTGGATCGGCAGGCAGCCCAGGAAGCGGTTGCCGGGACCCAGGCGGTGATGGCGCACCATGGCCTCCGCGTTGGCGACGCAGTTGGCGTGGGTCTGGGCGACGAGCTTGGAGGCGGCGGTCGAACCGCTCGTCCCGAAGTACAGGGCGTCGGCGTCTGCCGGTACGGGTGCCGGGACGGGCGGCGCCCCCCGCGGCGGGTCCGGCAGCGTCCGGGGGTCGGGCAGGGCGGTGCCGACGGGCAGGGCGGCGTCCGCCACGGCCGGTCCCCGCAGCACCACCTCGACGCCCAGCGCTTCCGTCTGTTCGCGCAGACGGGCCACGGGATCGGCGGGGTTGAGGAACAGCACCGGGTGGCGCGCCCTCATCGCCCCGTAGATCGCGACCACCGACGGGATGTCGTTGACCGGCAACAGGCCGACCGGGGCGCCGTCCGGGAGGCCGAGTCCGGTGAGCCACTCGGCGATGCGCCGGCTGTCGCGGTCCAGGGCGCGGTAGTCGAGGGTTTCGGGCGGCCCCTCGCCCACGACGGTGAGGTACGGGGCGTCCCCCCTTGCCGCGGCCTGGCGGTCGACATGGTCGAGCATGGAGCTGATGGCCGGGGTGCCCGGGAGGAAGGGTGCCCCCAGGTAGCGGTGGGCGGGGACGGAATCCACCGCTGACCGGTCAGCCATGGGGCCGCTTCAGGGTGCGTACCGTCGCGGCGATGGTCCGGGCGGTGCGGAAGGTGTCCGGCGTGATCAGGTCGGCCGGGAGCTCGATCCCCAGGGCCGCTTCGAGGTGGACGAGCAGTTCCACGCTGCGCAGCGAGTCGAAGCCGAGTTCGATGAGCGGCACATCGGCCTCGGCGGGACCGCACGCGGTGTGCGGATCGGCCAGCCTGCCCCGTACGAGACCGAGGACGAGGAGAAGTTCGTCGTCCCCGGGCGCACCGGCGGCCCGTGGCACCGGTTCCTCGACCAACGTCATGCGCTCGGCGGACTCCAGGGGCATGTGGGGAACGCCGAAGGCGAGTATCTCCAGCGATTCGTGCACCTGCGGGTCGGTCCGGACGCCGTGCGCGTAGTCGGCCGGAACGAAGACGGTGTCGCCCCGCCCCATCTCGTAGTCCACGCCGTCGATGTGGATGAAGCCGCGGGAGCGGAGCACGTACAGGATGTGGGCACCGGGGTGCGTGTGGAGTTCGAAGCGGGATCCGGACTCCATGATGAGACGGTCCACGCCTATCGGGGTGTCGTCGGCGATCAGCTCGCCCGCCCCGACCGTGCCGAGGATTCCGGGGAGGATCTGGTGCCGTGAGTCCACCAGTTTCACCTCGGGGGAGGTGAGGACGTTGCGGATGTGCTTGCCGGCATCGAAGGCGATGTCCATCGTTGCTGTCCCTTCGTCGAGTACGGACGGGGGCGGAACGGTCGGGGCGTACTCCTCGGGTGGTGCCGAGGCGGGCGGAGCGGTCCGCCGTCGAGGGGGGTGGTGGCCGCGGTGGGGCGGTCGGCGCGTGGCGCGGTCCGGTGGGCGTGGATCATTCGAGGGAGCGGGCGATGCCGACGTAGTCCCGCACCAGGTCCACGTCGATACGGCCGCCCCAGCCACCCCGCTCCAAGCAGGTGCCGACGAACGCCCCGTCCGCCGCCGCGAGCAGCCGACGGGCGTTCTCGTGGTGGGTGTGACCGGCCAGCACGACCGGCAGGCCGGGGGCGGCGGACCGCACCGAGGCGATCATCTCCAGGGTCAGCGATTCCTCGGGGTCTCCGAGGCAGACCGCGTCGGCGCCCACACCCCGGGCGACCCTCGCGACCTCTCCGGTGGTCTTTCCGCCGCCGAACCAGCGGAAGTGTGTCGAGTCCACATCGGCGACGATCCCGATGTCCTGCGCGGAGATCCGCCGCCGGTACTCGGCTGTGCGCAGCGGATCGGCGGTCACCATCCCGTGGGGCGTCAGGGTCATGCCGACCAGGGCGCCCGCGCGGACGAAGGAGCCGCCGCCGATCTTCGCCACGGCCAAGGAGGCGCTCAGGGCGTTCCGCATGATCTGTACCCCGATCCGGAAGTCCGGGCTGCGGCCGGTCGCCCGCGCGATGGCATCGGTGATCAGCCCGATGGCCACGGCCCTGGCCGGATCACAGTCGTCCCCGGTGCCGTAGAGCCGGTCCACCGTCTGCACGAGACAGCCGTTCGCACCGCCCTCCTGGAGCGCCAGCGCCGAGGCCACCGCGATGTCCAGCGTCTTCCGGAAGGTGCCCTCCTCGTGGAGGGGGGTACCCGGCAGCGGCTGGAGGTGGATCATGCCGATCACCGTCTTGCGCCCGGGGCCGATCCAGAACTCAGACATGGGCGGGCCGTGATTCACCGATGGCCGAGCCGAGGCGGTGGAACGCCGGCTCCAGGTCCTCCCACGGGCGAGCCGTCGTGACGCGGGCGATCGCGCTGTCGAACCAGAAGTTGAGGATGCCCGGATAGACGGATACCCCCGCTGTGCGCAGCAGTTCGCGGAAACAGAGGTAGGAGTCGTCCCACTGTCCGAAGCGGACCATGGTGTTGATCGAGTACTCAGGGCGCGTCACGTGGGAGAACGCGGAGAGGCGCGTGCCCGACGCGTCCCGCAGCAGCCGCAGCGCCGCCTCCCGGTCCCCACGGTCCTGCCGGTAGCTGTCGTACGCGGCCTGGAGCTGATCGCGGCGCAGGGCGTACGAGGTCTCGAACTCGCCCAGCTCCTCGGCACCCACGCGGTCGACGCCGGTGATCATCCAGCGCTCCATTCGCGCCAGTACCTCGATCGTGGTGTAGAGGAAGGACGGTGGGCCACCGAAGCTGGTGGACGCGTACTCGTAGTAGTCGGCGATGAACGACTTGTCGGCGACGATCCAGCCCGCCTTGATACCCGGTGCGGACCAGTTCTTCGAGAGGCTGGAGATCCTGACGACATGGGGGGCCGCCCGTTGGCTGGACATGGTGCGGGGCTCGCCCAGCCATTCGTGGCACTCGTCCAGCAGAATGAGTGTCGAGGGCGAGGCCGCGCGGATCAGCCGGGCCAGTTCTGCCTCGTCGACGGCCGCACCGGTGGGATTGGCGGCGGTCTGGAGCAGCACGAGGGGGGTACGGGGGGTCAGGGCGTCGATCAGCGCGTCGACGGACATCACCCCGTTCTCCGTGCCGAGCGGCACCAGCTTCACCGCTGCTCGGCGCGCGACGGACTCCACCAGCGGCGGGTAGTTGGGGATGGCGCAGAGGGCCGGCTCGCCGCCGACATGGCGGCCCGTCAGGATGAAGTCCGCCATGGAACTGACCGCTGAGGTGCCTCCCATGGTGAGTGCCACGTTGTCCGCCGTGTACGTGGCCCCGTGGATGCGCGCGCTCTCGTAGGCCGCGACGGCCTGGCGCGGAGGGAACCGGCCGCACGAGTCGGAGTAGCCGTACCAGTCGCGGTCCAGCGCGTAACGCATGGTCTCCTTCAGGGCCTCGGGCAGACCCCAGCTGATCTCGTCCACCGAACCGCCGGACAGGATGTGGCGGACGTCCTTGCGCAGGTCCCCGTAAAGGTCCTCGCGGAAGTAGAAGTTGAAGAGCTCCTTGACGAGCCGGACCGTGGCCCGGGACGAGAGCACCTCCTCGGCCCCGATTCCGCGGCGGGCGGTGGAGGACCGCCACAGTTCGGCCTGCCAGGCGCGCGTGGAGTGGTGGCCCAGTTCGTGCTCGACCCTGCCGAGCCACAGATCGCGCAGTTCCGTCACGTCCTCGGGGTTGACCGCGCGCCTGAACACCTCAAGGGTCCGCTGATCCACCACGGGGACGAGCGGACCACTGTCGGGAGGGAGCGCGTGCGTTCCCGCGGGCGCCGTGCGGGCGGCTTCGGGCAGTTCGATCCGCCGGGTCGGCGGTGCGGTGGCGAAGAGGTTCATCACGTCTCCCAGACATGCTCGTGTGCGGGGGCGTCGGCAGGTCGCTTCGCTGGTGCCGGAGGTGCCGGAGGGCGGCCTCAGCGGATCCGGAGCCGCCGGAGATGCCGGAGGCGGCCCGCCGACGCGGCCCGGCCCGCGGTACGGCCGTGGAAATAGCGGGTGTTGTCGATGACGACGAGCAGGCCCCGGGTCCACGTGACGCCGTAGCAGTGCCGCGGCGCGTACATGCGCTCCAGGAGATGCCGCAACGCCTGGTTCACGGTCTCCTCGTCGGCGTGCTCGTCGTCGCAGCTCCACCGCAGCGGAACTCCGTGGAAGTCGCGGAAGGAGTAGACGGTCCGTCCGTCCCGCTCGCGGGCGACCGTGGGCACACCGGGAGCGCCGGCGTAGCGGGTCGTCCGCAGCAGGCGGTCGACCTGCGGGGAGAGGTCCCCGCCCACGGCGTCCATGGGTACGAGCGCGGTCACGGCCTGGCTGCTGTCGCCCGGCTCGACACACATCAGCACGACGTAGCGGGGCTGATCGGCCGTCGCGCGACCGCTGCCCTCACTGTGCAGCGTGAGCGCGGTGCTGGCGAAGGGCTGCAGAGCCACTTCCCTGGTGTGCCCGGCGTCCGCCACGAGGTTGAGCACCACTCCCTCGTCCACGTAGGGCAGCACGGCGGGATCGGTCTCCGGGACGGGCGTTCCCAGCAGGGCACCGAGCCGGCGGAAGTCCGGGGTGGACAGGGGCTCGTCCAGTTCGGCGAGGGCGAGACCGTGTTCGCGGAGGGAGGACATCAGCTGTCGGGCCGCGGAATCCGGGACACCCGCGGAGCCCGGAAAACCGGCGGGCGGGACGAGGGGGACGATGTCCGGTTTCTTCAGGACCGAATCCGCCGAAAGGAGTTCGTCACGCAGGCGGCAATGTGGGTCTCCTGACCGTTCGGTAAAGGTTCCCAAGAGCACGTTCTGCCTCCGACGATTCTGTGTTCGACACAGTCGATGAAACCCATTGCCAGGACCTGCCCCGCAATCCGCGATGGATCGGTGTGCGGGGTCGGATGTGGTGCACCGCGCGGCGGAGGAATGTCCGCATACTGGATGTAGAGGACGTTCGGACGAGTGCGGCGAGGTGTCGTAGCTGTCGTCGCGTACACACAGGGATTACGGGACGGCCCTCGGCCCTATTACTGGGGTGAAAATGGCATACGTGGAGCGGGAGACGGCGAGCGACGGAACCGATGTGCATTGATGCGTGGTGCTGGGTTCGTCGGCTCCACAGGCTAACCCCAGATTTCGCCCAATGCCTAGGCCGTGTCGGTGATCTCCGGGGGCGCATACTGGTCATTGGTAACAACCCGCGCGATAAACAGTTCATCTGTGGCCATCCGGGACTTCCGTGTGTAGACCTCCGAACTGCCCATCGTCCGCATGAAGGGGATATTCGACGGTTCTGCGACACGACCTCGTGAGGGCTCCGGGCGGCTGCGGTGTCGGATGTTCCGCTTGTGGTGGGCGTAAGCGTTGGATGGCTCAAATTCGGCGGTGCACCCTCAATCGACTGGCTGCCGGCGGGGAGAAATAGTGGTCAATATTATGGTTTGCGCCCGAAGGTCGAGCTGTGCCGGGTATCGATTTCCAGCCAATATCAAATGCGCCGTTACGTTCTTGAAATAGTCGGTGAGTCGCTGGTACCTTGGCGGCTGTCCCTGGCGAAGAATTCAGCAGCCTTCGAACCGAAACGTCATGAATAGTGATCCCGCAACGGGATGTGAACCGCCGGACAGCAGGAGTGCAGCCGATTCGTCCGCCGGCGTGAAGCGGTGAACGGTGGCGTCGGCAACCGCCACGAAATACCTTGTCTCCGGCCGCTCCGCGTCCTCCGATGTGCCACCCGCGCCGGCCCGCCGCCGGGCGGTGTTCCCGAACTTTCGGCGAGTGGATTTTCCCTCGCTTTCCTGTGGGTCGAATCGGCCGCCGTGTGTCCGTCAGGTGTCACGAGGCGGCTTTCATGCGTCATGTCCCTCCGGAATGTATACGGAGCCGACCTCCTGTGAGGTTCCGGATGTGCGCCGGACCGATCGTCGAGTGGAGTACGTCCATGAAGCAAGCCGACTTCCACCTGCCCGAATTGACGCTCTGCCTCATAGTCAAGGACGAGGAGGCGTTTCTCCCGCAGTGCCTGGCGGCCACGGTTCCGCACTGCGCCGACGTGGTGATCGTCGACACGGGCTCGAGCGACCGTTCTCTTGAGATCGCCGGGAAGTACACCGACAAAGTCTTCCGGACGACCATGGACCAGGGGTACTCGGCGGCCCGCAACATCGCGCTCGACCACGTGCGGACCCCCTGGGTGCTCTTCCTCGATGCCGACGAGGTGTTCATCGAGGACGAGTGGCGCCGTATAGCCGAGGAGATCCGGGGCGCCGACGAGCGGGACATGGCCTTCCGCGTCATGCGGTTCAATCTCACCCCGCTCGGGGGAGTGGCCAGCGACCGCACGGTGCGCATCTTCCGCAACCACCCCGAGATCCGCTACCGCCGGCGAGTGGGTGAGTCGGTCGAGGAGGCGGTGGAGGACCGCGGCGGACGGATCGTCAACTCGGGCCTCATGCTGAATCACTTCGGCGGAGTCCGGCCTGTCGGGCAGCGGGCCGCGAAGACGTACCGGTACATCGAACTGACCAAGCAGCAGATCCACGAGTATCCGGGCAACGGCATGTGGGTCGCCTACGTGGGGTTCCTGCTGCGGTTGGTCGGAGAGATCGACGAGGCCCTGCCGTGGTCGACCAGGGCGGTCGAGCTGGAGCCCTCCTCGCCCCGTGCCTGGTCGCACCACGGACATGTGCTTCGCGCGGCGGGCCGGACGGAGGACTCCCTGCGGGCCTTCGAAACGGCGGCCGCGCTCGAACCCGGCGAGGCCACCTTCCGGAACATGGTCGGCGTCATGAACCTGGCCTCCGGCCGGCTCGACCAGGCCGACGCGGACTTCGTCGAGGCACTCCGCCTGGAGCCGAGCCTGCTGCACGCCGAGATCAACCGGGGCCTGGTGCTTCAGGCGCGTGAGGACTATCCGGGTGCCGCCGAGATCTTCGGCCGCGTCGCCGACCGCAACCCCGGTCTGCTCCTCCAGGACTGGCGCGCACGCGTGGAAGTGGACCATTTCACCTACTTGTTCAATGAGACCGCACCCCATTTCGCCGGTCTCGCCTACCACTTGGGCTACTGCCGGCTCATGGCCGAGACTCCCGGAGCGCGGGAGATCCGCTATCCCGTGGATGGGTACTCCGGCTGAGGCGCTGCCGCGGGGGCCCGCTCCGGGGCGTTCGTTCCGGCTGGGCCGGGCGCCCCGGGACGACGCCCGTTTCCGCCGCGACCAGGCATCTTGGCCGCTCATCCCACGTATTTCACAAGGCAGTTGTAGCCGCTCGACGCCCGGACGGACGCATCGATCCTGCTACAATTTCAGGTCACATCTGCCGTGTCCCCCAAGGGGGACGCTGCCGAGCAAGGAGCTGAACTCGTCCCATGAGCACGCCCTCTTCTGTGCCCCCCTTCACGCCTGCCGCCAGTTACCGGACGGACGCCGTCGCCGCCGACGTCAAGGAGGCCGTCGACGGAGTCAAAGCGCGGCTGGCGGGACGAGTGGTGCTGTGGCGGCGGTTCGGCGGCCTCGTTTTCGGCCACATCCTGGACCGCAGTGGCCGGGTCCAGATCTCGCTGCGCCGGGACGAGCTCGACCCCGAGACCTTCGCGGCGTGGTCCACCGAGGTGAAGATGGGCGACTTCGTCGGAGTCTCCGGCCAGAAGTACACCTCCAACAAGGGCGAGCCGACGCTCGGCGTGTCCGAGCTGGTCGTCCTCAACCGGTCGCAGCGGCAACTCCCCGACAAGTGGGCCGGAATCACGCACGCCGAGGTGCGCTACCGCCGTCGCTACCTCGACCTGCTGGCCAATCAGGTATCCAGTGACCGCTTCCGTGCGCGCTCACGGATCGTCTCCGGAATCCGGCGCTACCTCGACGGCCTGGGCTTCCTCGAAGTCGAGACGCCGATCCTCCAGGAAGCGGCGTCCGGTGCTGCGGCCCGCCCGTTCGTCACGCACCACAACTCCCTCGACGAGGACTTCTACCTGCGCATCGCTCCGGAGACGTACCTCAAGCGGGTCGTGGCCGGCGGCATGGAACGCGTCTACGAAATGGGCAAGCTCTTCCGCAACGAGGGCACGGACCCCTCGCACCTCCAGGAGTTCACCAGCCTGGAGTGGTACGCAGGTTACTGGGACTACCGCGACAACATGCGGGTCGTCCGTGACCTCGTCCTGACGGTCATGCAGGAGGCGCTCGGCACCACCGTCGTCACCTACCAGGGCGTGGAACTGGACTTCGGTGCCGAGTGGCCGGAGATCGACTTCCGTGAAGCCGTCAAGGAGCGTACGGGGATCGACCTGACGGTCGTCCAGGACCTCCCGACTCTCCGGGACGAGGTCAAGGCCGCCTACCCCGATTCGGACATCGCGGAGGCGCCCTCCTACGCCGCCATGGTCGACGTCCTGTACAAGCGCACGGTCCGTCCGCACCTCATCCAGCCGTGTTTCCTGCTCCACCACCCGGTCGAGCTGGCGCCGCTCGCCCGCCGCAGCGACGAGGACCCCACCCGGCTGGACATGTTCCAGGTGGTCGTCCACACGTGGGAGCTGATCAAGGCGTACTCGGAGCTGGTCGATCCCACCGAGCAGCGCAAGCGCCTCACCGAGCAGTTGGAGATGCGTGACGCGGGCGACGAGGAAACGATGATGCTGGAGGAGGACTTCATCGAGGCGATGGAGTACGGCATGCCTCCCATGTCCGGTCTCGGGCTCGGCGTCGACCGGCTGATCGCCCTGCTCACCGACGCCCCCAACCTCCGGGACGTGGTGCTCTTCCCGTCCATGCGGCGGGACAACAACGACTGACGGGGACGGGCTCCCCCGGGCGGGGGCCCCTCGGGGGACGGCGGGGAACCCGGGGTGTCCGCGCCGGGCGGTCGCCCGCCCTCCAGCCGCGACCCACCCGGGGACTTCGGCGATTCCGGTTGCCGATACCGATCTTCGCGGTGCACTGTCTTGGGTTGTGCTCGAATTTCAGGCTCTGGGACCGGACGACTGGCGGACGTGGAGGGAACTGCGGCATGCCGCGCTCTCCGAGGCGCCCCACGCCTTTGGCTCGACCCTGGTGGAGTGGCAGGGGCTAGGAGACCGGGAGGAACGCTGGCGGGCCCGCCTGGACATCCCGGACTCGCACAACGTCGTCGCCCACCTCGACGGCCGGCCGGCCGGGATGGTGAGCGGCGTGCCCGCCGACGAGGCCGACGTCTTCGAATTGATCTCGATGTGGGTGGCCCCTGCCGCCCGGGGGCGGGGTGTGGGCGGCGGGCTGATCCACGAAGTGGTGCGGTGGGCCGCCCTCCGCCACGCGCACACGCTCCGGTTGTCGGTACGGCCGGGCAACCGCGATGCTCTCGCGCTGTACGGACGTCACGGCTTCGGGAGCGGCCGGGGCAGGGGCGGCCCCACGGAACGTCTCCCGGCAGGCCCGCTGGGCGAGGAGAGCGAGCTGCGCCTGTCCAAGCCCCTGGGCGCGGACCCCGGGGGCGCGGCGGGCACCTGCGGTTCCTGCTGACCAGGGCGCTGCGTACATCGAAGCGAGGGGAGATGCCATGACCGAGACACCGGTGATCGAGGCTCTCGGGCTGTCGAGACTCTTTCACACGACGGTGCGCCGTCCCGGCCCGATGGGCGCGCTGCGATCCCTGGTGAATCCCCGACGCATCGTGAAGACGGCGGTCGAGGACGTCTCTTTCAGCGTCGGCGAGGGGGAGTTGCTGGCGCTTCTCGGCCCCAACGGCGCCGGGAAGTCGACGACCATCAAGATGCTGACCGGCATCCTCACGCCGAGCGCGGGCGAGGCGAGGGTGGCGGGTGTGGTTCCGTACCGGGAGCGTGAGCGCAACGCGCACAACATCGGAGCGGTTTTCGGCCACCGCAGTCAGCTCTGGTGGGACCTCCCCGTCCGGGAGTCCTTCTCCATCCTGAGGGACATCTACGGGGTCACCGACAGTGAACACCGGGCGCGGATAGCGGAGTTCGACACTCTGCTCGAACTGTCGTCCTTCTGGGACACTCGTGTCCGGCACCTCTCCCTGGGGCAGCGTGTCCGCTGCGACCTCGCCGCCGCGCTGCTGCACGACCCGCCGGTGGTGTTCCTCGACGAACCGACCATCGGAATGGACGTCGTGGTGAAGGAGCAGGTGCGTGGCTTCCTGCGGCACCAGGTCGAGCAGCGCGGACGCACCGTGCTGCTCACGACCCACGACATGACCGAGGTGGCCCGTCTCGCCGAGCGGGTGGTGCTGATCAACCACGGGCGGGTCGTGCTGGACGGTTCGCTGGACGAGATGCGGCGGCGGTTCGGCAGCACTTGGCAGGTACGCATCACTCTGGCCGATCCTGTCGTGCCCGTCGAACCCATGCCCGGGACAGCCGTGCTGAGCCGCCAGGGCGGCCACGTCGTGTTCGGGCCCGACGGTCCACGGCCACCGACCGTGCACGAGGCGCTGAAGTGGATCGTCGGTCGCCACGAGGTCTCCGGCATCACCATGGAGGAGACCGATCTGGAGGACGTCATGCGGGCCGCCTACCTGAGAGCGGCCGACTCCGCCGGCCCGGTGGGAGCCGTCCCGTCGCCCGCCCACGTGGTGCGGGGCAACTGAGCCATGGCCGCCACCACGCTCGGCGGGGCCCTGCGCATAGCCCGGACCGCGTCGCTCGGAGAGCTGCTGAGCCCGCCCCGGATCACCGCGAGCCTGTTCCGCCTCACCGTCCATCTCGTGCTGGTCACCTCGCTCTGGCGCGGCCTGTACGCGGACCTCGGCACGGGGACGAGAGGCGGACTGACACGGGAACAGGCGGTCGGCTACGCGGTCTTGGCCGTGCTCGCGGGCCCCCTGCGGGGCCTGGACCGCTACGCCGCCCGGGACACGGTGTCCCAGCACGTGCACTACGGCACCATCGTCTACTGGTTCCTGCGCCCCCTCCCGCCCCGCCGCTACTACGCGCTGCGCGCGCTCGGGGACCAGGGCTACGGAGCGGTGTGGTTCCTGGCCGGTCTCGCGGTGTGCGCCGCCGCGGGTGTGGTGGGGCTTCCGTCCTCGTGGACCGTCGCCGCGGTCGCGGCCCTCAGCATGGTGCTCGGGCAGTGGGTGTTCCACCACGTCATGCTCCTGATCGACCTGCTCTGTTTCTGGACGCTGCGTAACAGCTCCGCGATGCTGATCCTGCAGTTCGCCCAGAACTTGCTGTCCGGGGTCTACGCCCCCCTGTGGTTCTTCCCCGGCTGGTTCCAGGAAGTGAGCGCCCTCCTGCCGTTCCGGGCGACGCTCTCCGTGCCGCTCTCGATCTACGTGGGGCGGACACCGCTCTCCGAGGCGCCGTACCAACTCGCCTTCCAGGCGCTCTGGGTGATCCTGCTCTCCCTGCTGACCCGATTCCTGTGGCAGCGCGCCGGACGCCGAGTCCTCTCCCAGGGAGGTTGATCATGCCCAAGTCACCCCTCGCGGTCGCGTGGAACATCACCAGGCTCAACTTCCGGGCTCAGCTCGAATACCGCGCGGAGTTCCTGATGACGATCGCCATCGGGGTGATCTGGCAGGTGTCGGTCATCGTCTTCGCGACGGTGCTGCTGGCCCAGTTCTCGGGAATGGGCGGCTGGGCGGCCTCGGACGTGCTGCTCATCGCCGCGATGCGCATGCTGTCCCACGGGCTGTTCGTGCTCTTCTTCGGCCGGGTGCTCGTCCTGGCGTCCCGCGTACAGGAAGGCTTCATCGACGTCTGTCTGCTGCGCCCGATGCCGGTCTACCGGCAGATCCAGTTGCATTCCTTTCCCACGAACGCCATCGGTGACCTCGCCGTGGGAATCGGCCTGTTCGCCGGTGCGCTGGCCCGCAGCACCCCGGAGTGGACGGCCGGGCGGATCGCGTTCCTCGTGGCGGGGGTACTGGGCGGAATGCTGATGGAGGCCGCCCTGTACACCGCCGTGCTGAGCGCGGCGCTGCACTTCCCGGCGGCGTCGTACTGGGGCCACTGGCTGGACGAGCTGCTGGGGACCTTCGGCAACTACCCGCTCGGCATCCTCCCCAAGGCGGCGTCCCTCACCCTGACCTTCGCGCTGCCGCTGGCCTTCATCGCGTACTTTCCGGCCGGAGTGGTGACGGGGAACGGGGCCACGCTGGGCGTGCCCCTGTGGGTGGCGGCGGCGTCCCCACTCGTCGGCCTGGCCGGATTCCTCGCGTCCCGGCTGCTCTTCCTCAGGAGCCTCGGCCGGTACACCGGCGTCAACGGCTGAGACTCCGCCCCGCCGACGACACCCTCGCGGCCGTCCGTCGCCCCCCGGCCGTCCGCCGGCCACACGGCCACCTGCCGTCCGTCCGGTCCCCCCTGCCACCCGGGAGAGGGGCGGCGGCGGTGGCGGGGTTCCGGGCAGGTGACGGCGCAGGGGCCTCAGGTCAGCCCGATCGCCCGCCCGTGCGCCCCCAGCTCCGCCACCGCCGCCGTGATCGCCGGGCGCCTGGCCGCCCCCGCCCGCCAGAGCGCGTACAGCCTGCGTACCGGTACGGGGTCGAGCCGCACCGCCACCACGCCCTCCGGCAGCGGCCCCCGCCCCAGGCGCGGGATCATCGCCACCCCGAGCCCGGCGCCGACCAGGGCGAGCTGGGTGTGGTTCTCCTCCGCCAGGTGCCGGATGTCGGGCTCGTACCCCGCCGCCCGCAGCGTCCGGACCAGCCAGTCGTGACAGACCGTGCCGGGCGGCTGGCAGATCCACCGCTCCCGCGCCAGCTCCTCCCGGAGCACCGCGTCCCGCCCCGCCAGCACGTGCCCCTCGGGCACCAGCAGATCGCACCGGTCGTCGCCGATCACCGCCTGCTCCAGCCCGTCCGGCGCCGGCAGCGGCGCGATGTCCCAGTCGTGCGCCACGGCCAGATCGATCACGCCCTTGGCCACCAGGTCCACCGACAGATGCGGGTCCACCTCCGTCAGCCGGGCCTCCAGCGCGGGGTGGTCGCGCTCCAGGCCGGCCAGCACGCCCGGCAGCAGCCCGCGCGCGGCGGAGGCGAAGGCGCCGATCGACAACTGCCCTGTCGGCAGCCCCCGGCGCTCCTCCAGCGTCGTCTGCGTCCGCTCCATGATGGCCAGCAACTCCTGCGCGGCGGAAGCGAGATGGAGCGCCTCCTCGGTCAGGGCGATACCGCGCCCGCGCCGCTCCAGCAGGGTCGTCCGGGTCTCCCGCTCCAACTTGGTGATCTGCTGCGAGATCGCGGACGGGGTGTAGCCGAGCGCCGAGGCGGCACCCGCGACGGAGCCGTGCACCGAGACGGCGTGCAGCGCGCGCAGCCGGGCGAGATCGAGCATCGGGGACCTCCGGAGGAGAACGCGTGATTCAGTGACTGATTGTTCAGCAATGCTCAAGTTCACCATGAAGAAAGCCGCGCTGGTGCTAAAGAGTGCGGACGGGCGATGCTCGGCCCATGCGTCCCTCCCACATCGCCCTGGCCGTCCTCGTGACGGCCCTCTGGGGTGTCAACTTCGTGGTCATCGAGCTCGGCCTCGACCACTTCCCGCCCCTGCTCTTCTCCGCGCTGCGCTTCCTGATCGCCGCGCTGCCCGCCGTCTTCTTCGTCGGGCCGCCCAAGGTCGCCTGGAAGTGGACCGTGGGCGTCGGCCTCGCGCTCGGCGTGGCCAAGTTCGGGCTGCTCTTCGTCGGCATGGACCAGGGGATGGGCGCCGGGCTCTCCTCGCTCGTCCTGCAGGTACAGGCCGTCTTCACCGCGCTCTTCGCCGCGCTCGCCCTCGGCGAGCGGCCGGGCCGGGTGCGGGTGGCGGGGATGGCGGTGGCGCTCGCGGGGATCGGGGTGGCCGCCGCGGACGAGGGGGCGAGCGGCCCGGTGCTCGCGTTCGTGCTGGTGATCGCGGCGGCGGCGTTCTGGGGCGTCTCGAACGTCCTCACCCGCAAGGCCGCCCCGCCCGACTCCCTCAACTTCATGGTCTGGGTCTCGACCGTGCCCGTGCTGCCCCTCCTCGGCCTCTCGCTGCTCTTCGAGGGCTGGGACCGGGACACCGACGCGCTCGCCGCGATGGACTGGACCGGTGCGGGGACCGTCGTCTACGTCGCCTGGATCTCCACCGTCTTCGGCTTCGGCGCCTGGGGTTACCTGCTCCGCCACCACCCGGCGTCCTCGGTCGCGCCCTTCACCCTCCTCGTCCCGGTCTTCGGGATGTCCTCGGCGGCGCTGCTGCTCGACGAGTCGGTGAGCCCGCTGCGGTGGTGCGCGGCGGCGCTGCTGGTCGGCGGGGTGGCGGTGACCTCGCTGGGCGGGCGGTGGCGGAAGCCCGCGACCGGAGTACCGCAGGCCGCCGCGCCCGAGGCGCGGGAGGTGCGGGAGGCGCGGGCCTGAACGTCCCGCGCCCGTACGTCCCGGGGCAGTATGTCCCGCGCCCGTACGACCCGCGCCCGTACGACCCGCGCCCGTACGTCCCGGGGCTACTGCTTGGGCGCGCCCGCCCGCAGCAGGAACTCCCGCCCGGCGGACAGCAGTCCGGGCAGCTCCGGGATGCCCTGGTACCAGCGCTTCTCGTACTCCCAGCAGACCCAGGTGTCCGGCGCCAGGGTGTCCAGGCACTCCACCAGTGGCAGCACGCCCTCGCCGAGGGCCAGCGGGGTGGTGTCCTCGGCCGAAGCGATGTCCTTGACCTGTACGTACCCGAGGTAAGGGGCCAGCACCAGCTGGCTGTCGACCGGGTTCTCGCCCGACAGCCAGGTGTGCATCACGTCCCAGATCACCCCGACGTTCGGATGCCCCACCGTCCCCGTGACCCGGGCCGCCTCGGCTCCGGCCCGGTGCGAGTCGTGGGTCTCCAGCAGGATCGTGACGCCCCGGTCGGCGGCGTGCGGGGCGGCGGCCCCGAGCCTCCGGGCGGCCGCCGCGTCGGCGGCCTCCGGGTTCTGGTCGCCGCCGCCCGGGAACACCCGGACGTACGGCGCCCCGAGGTCGTGGGCGAGCTCCACCAGTTCGGCGACCTGCGCCACGATCGCGTCGTCGTCCCCCTCGGCCGCGACCCGGACGTACCCGGCCACGGTGAGGATCTCCACGCCGGCCTTCTCGAACTCCGTGACCACCTTGGCGCGTTCGAGCTGCGAGAGCCCCGGGTTCACCGGTTCCTCGGGGTGGGCGCGCAGCTCCACCCCCTGGTAGCCGTGCTCGACGGCCAGCCGGACGACCTCGTCGATGGGCGTCCCCGGCACTCCGAGGGTCGAGAAAGCGAGCTTCACGTGCGTGTTCCTTCCGTCGGTCCGTACTGCCGCGTCATCGGTCCCGCGCGATCCACGCGATCCCCCGGACGCTACGCGTACCCCTGCCCACCGCCCGGAACCAGATGCGTGAGCCACCGTACAGACAGCGCTTTCTACGGGGTGGTGGCGGCACCGCTCAGAGCGGCCGGTCCCCGCGCGGCGGCGCCGTCGACCCGCGCACCATCAGCTCCGCCGCGATCGTCGCGATGCCGCCGGGCGGCGGGGTCTCCGTGCCCATCGCCAGGCGTCCCGCCCGCGCCCCCGCCTCGTACAGCGGCAGCCGGACCGTGGTCAGGGCCGGGACGGCGTCCACGGAGAACGGCAGGTCGTCGAAGCCGGCCACCGAGACGTCCTCGGGGATGCGCAGCCCCTGTTCGCGTACGGCGGCGCTCGCGCCCAGGGCGACGGAGTCGTTGGCGCCGACGACGGCGGTCACCCCCGGTTCGCGGCGCAGGAGTTCGAGGGTGGCCTCGTAGCCGGAGCGGCGGTCGTACGGGCCGTGCACGGTGAGCCGGTCGTCCCCGTCGGAGCCTTCCGCCGGCAGCCCCGCCGCGCGCATCGCGGCGCGGTGGCCCTCCAGGCGCTCGCGGGTGGTGGTGCGTTCCAGGGGGCCCGCGACGTAACCGATCCGGCGGTGGCCCAGCGAGATCAGGTGCTCGGTGAGGCGTCGGCCGCCGCCCCGGTTGTCGAAGGTGAGGGCCGCGGTGACCGCGTCGTTCTCGGGCAGCGGGGGCCGCCCGCAGAACACGATCCGGGTGCCCGCGTCGGCGAGCCGCCCCAGCTTCGCGGCCATCGCCGCCTGGTGTGCCGGGTCCTCCAGCGCGCCGCCGGTCAGCACGACGGCCGCGGCGCGCTGGCGCTGGAGGAGGGTGAGGTAGGTGAGTTCGCGCTCGGGGGAGCCGCCCGTGTTGCAGACGACGGCGAGCTTCTCGCCGCCCGCCCGGGAGGTGCCGTCGCCGGGGACGCCGATCTCCGACTGAGCCGCGCCCGCCATGATGCCGAAGAACGGGTCGGCGATGTCGTTGACCAGGATGCCGACCAGGTCGGAGGTGGCGGCGGCGAGCGAGCTTGCCGGGCCGTTGAGCACGTAGTCCAGGTCGTCCACGGCGCGCAGCACGCGTTCGCGGGTGGTGGCGGCGACGGGGTAATTGCCGTTGAGCACGCGGGAGACGGTGGCCGGGGACACCCGGGCGCGTGCCGCGACGTCCGCCAGGGTGACTGTCATCGTTTCTCGTTCTCCTCGGAGGTTGGTCGCGGCGCCCCTCTTGTCCGGGCCGCTGTCGGCAGGCTAGCTTCATACACGATAGAAAGCGCTTGCTACGGCCGATGGAGGGAACTTTCGTGACTCGCAGGACTGTGCGCATCGCCATGAACGGCGTGACGGGTCGTATGGGATACCGGCAGCACCTGGTGCGCTCGATCCTCGCGATCCGCGAGCAGGGCGGCCTCGACCTCGGCAACGGCGACGTGCTGTGGCCCGAGCCCGTCCTCGTCGGCCGCCGCGCCCACGCGCTGGAGGAGCTGGCCGCCCGGCACGGACTCACCGAGTGGTCGACCGACCTGGATGCCGTCCTCGCCGACGACACCATCGACATCTACTTCGACGCCCAGGTCACCCAGGCGCGCGTCGAGGCGATCAAGAAGGCCGTCGCCGCCGGAAAGCACATCTACACCGAGAAGCCCACCGCCACCGACGTGGCGGGCGCCCTCGACCTCGCCCGCCTCGCCCGCGACGCCGGCATCAAGCACGGCGTGGTCCAGGACAAGATCTTCCTGCCGGGTCTGCTCAAGCTGAAGCGCCTCATCGACGGCGGCTTCTTCGGCGAGATCCTCTCCGTGCGCGGCGAGTTCGGCTACTGGGTCTTCGAGGGCGACTGGCAGGAGGCCCAGCGCCCCTCGTGGAACTACCGCTCCGAGGACGGCGGCGGCATCGTCGTGGACATGTTCCCGCACTGGGAGTACGTCCTCCACGAGCTCTTCGGCAAGGTCAACACCGTGCAGGCGCACGTCCAGACGCACATCCCGCAGCGCTGGGACGAGCGGGGCAAGCCCTACGCCGCGACCGCCGACGACGCCGCGTACGGCATCTTCCAGCTGGAGGGCGGCGCCGTCGCCCAGATCAACTCCTCCTGGACCGTGCGCGTCAACCGTGACGAGCTGGTCGAGTTCCAGGTCGACGGCACCCACGGCTCCGCCGTCGCGGGCCTGCGCAACTGCCGCGTCCAGCACCGTTCGGCCACCCCGAAGCCGGTCTGGAACCCGGACCTCCCCGTCACCGAGTCCTTCCGGGACCAGTGGCAGGAGGTCCCCGACAACGGCACCTTCGACAACGGCTTCAAGGCGCAGTGGGAGCTCTTCCTGCGCCACGTCGTCCTGGACGAGGCGTACTCCTGGGACCTGATGGCCGGTGCCCGGGGCGTGCAGCTCGCCGAGCTGGGCCTGAAGTCGGCCGCCGAGGGCCGTCGCTTCGACGTGCCGGAGCTGTCGCTGTGACGATCCACCTCCCGCACGGGGCGTACGAGCCCCGCACCACGCCCCTGGACCTGGCCCCCGGCGGCTCCCCGCTCGCCTCGCGCACGGTCTTCTCCGCCGCCCACGTCGTCGCCGACCCGCTCGCCGACGTGAGCCCGGACGGGCCCGCCGCGATCGACTGGGACGCCACCCTCGCCTTCCGCCGCCACCTCTGGTCGCACGGGCTCGGGGTCGCCGAGGCGATGGACACCGCCCAGCGCGGCATGGGCCTGGACTGGGCCGGTGGCGCCGAACTGATCCGCCGTTCCTCCGCCGAGGCCAAGGCCGTCGGCGGCCGGATCGCCTGCGGGGTCGGCACCGACCAGCTGACCGGCTTGGCGACCCTCGCCGAGGTGCGCGCCGCCTACGAGGAGCAGCTCGCCCTCGTCGAGGAGAGCGGCGCCCAGGCCATCCTGATGGCCTCCCGCGCGCTCGCCGCGGTGGCCGAGGGCCCCGAGGACTACGCGGAGACGTACGCCCACCTGCTGCGCCAGGCCACCGAACCGGTCGTCCTGCACTGGCTGGGCCCGATGTTCGACCCGGCCCTGGAGGGGTACTGGGGCTCGTCCGACCTGGACGCGGCCACCGACACCTTCCTCAAGATCATCGCCGAGCACCCGGACAAGGTCGACGGCATCAAGATCTCGCTGCTCGACGCGGCCCGCGAGATCGACGTGCGCCGCAGGCTGCCCAGCGGCGTCCGCTGCTACACCGGCGACGACTTCAACTACCCCGAGCTCATCGCGGGCGACGAACGCGGCTTCAGCCACGCCCTGCTCGGCATCTTCGACCCGCTCGGCCCGCTCGCCGCGCACGCCGTACGGGTCCTGGACACCGGCGACACCCAGGGCTTCCGGGACCTGCTGGACCCGACGGTCGAGCTCTCCCGCCACCTCTTCCAGGCGCCCACCCGCTTCTACAAGACGGGCGTGGTCTTCCTCGCCTGGCTGGCCGGGCACCAGGAGCACTTCACGATGGTCGGCGGCCTCCAGTCGGCCCGTTCACTGCCGCACCTGGCCAAGGCGTACGAACTCGCCGACCGCCTCGGCCTGTTCCCCGACCCCGAGCTGGCCGAGAGCCGGATGCGGGCCCTGCTGACCGTCCAGGGAGGAACCCGATGAGCACCCCGAGCAATGCAGGCCGTCTCTCCATCAACCAGGAGACCATCAAGCAGTGGTCCCTGGAAGAACTCGCCGAGGGCTGTACGAAGGCGGGCGTCGGCCAGGTCGGCCTCTGGCGCGAACCGGTGCAGAAGTACGGCGTCGAGCGCGCCGGCCGGCTCTTCGCCGACGCGGGCCTCACCGTCACCAGCCTCTGCCGGGGTGGCTTCCTCACCGCCATCGACCCGGCGACCCGGGCCCGCGCCCTGGACGACAACCGCGCCGCGATCGACGAGGCTGCGGGCGTCTCCACGGACACTCTGGTCCTCGTCTCGGGCGGCCTGCCCGAGGGCAGCAAGGACCTCGCGGGCGCCCGCGAACGCATCGCCGACGCCCTTGCCGAGCTGGCCCCGTACGCGGCCGAGCGCGGCATCCGCCTCGCCATCGAGCCGCTGCACCCGATGTTCGCGTCGGACCGGTGCGTGGTCTCGACCCTCTCCCAGGCGCTGGACATCGCCGAGCGCTTCCCGGCCGAGCAGGTCGGCGTGGTGGTCGACGCCTACCACGTCTGGTGGGACGACCAGGCGCCCGCGCAGATCGCCCGCGCCGGGGCCGCCGGCCGTATCCACTCCTTCCAGCTGGCGGACTGGATCACCCCGCTCCCCGAGGGTGTCCTGCTGGGCCGGGGTCAGCTCGGCGACGGCAGCGTGGACTTCCGCGCCCTGCGCACCCTGGTGGAGGCGACGGGCTTCGACGGCCCCATCGAGGTGGAGATCTTCAACGAGGGTCTCTGGGCCCGCGACGGCGGCGAAGTCCTCGCCGAGGTGGTCTCCCGCTTCCAGGAACACGCCTGCTGAGAGCGCTTCCAGAGGTCCTGGCAAAGGAATGGTCAAGGCGTACAACCCTTGGCATCCCTGCCCGGTCACACTCTGCGTCGGGACTTCCGGGGGAGGGGTCCGGGGGGAACGGGAAGGCCCGACGGGGGGAAAGCGAGAGGGGTCCGGCCGCGAGGCCGGGCCCGTTTCGCTTTTCTGGGGCGAGGGCGGGCGCCTGCCCGCCCGGCCCTCCAGCCGCCTCACGCGTTTCACCCTCCGGTGCCGCTGACCGCGTCTCAGTTTCCGGCCGCAGATGGCTACGCCCCCGCCCCCCATCCCTCGTAAACTCGGACATCCGCCACCGCGTCCGTGCGCGTGCCCGCACCGCGTCCGCGACGGGGCCGACCCCGGTCCACCCCTCCGACTCCGCCCGCGCCGGCCTCTCCTTGCCCGACACGGACTCCCGCGCCCCGGAAGGAACCGTCAGCAGCCATGTACGTCTCCCGCGTCACCATCGAGAACATCAAGTCGTTCAACGGACCGCGAAAAGTCGACCTGACCCTGACCCGCCCGGACGGCTCGCACGCGGGCTGGACGGTCCTCGCCGGCCGCAACGGCGCCGGGAAGACCACCCTGCTGCGCGCCCTGGCGCTCGCGCTGAGCGGCCCGGTGGCCGCCCGGGGGCTCGTCCAGGGCTTCGAGAACTGGGTCACGCGCGGCGCGGAGTCGGGCAGTGCCTCGGCGGAGATCGTCCGCGACAAGGACTTCGACAAGTTCACCGCCTCGGGCCGCACCCAGAACAAGTTCGGTACGGGCCTGCGCTGGACGCCCCCCGGCGAATCGGCGGCCGGGCGCAAGAGCGCGCAGCCCGCGCTGGGCGAGATCCGCAGCAACTCCCGTACCCAGAGCGCCAGCGCCGCCCAGCGCGGACCGTGGGCCGACAACCCGGTGGGCTGGTTCTGCGCCGCGTACGGCCCGTTCCGGCGGATGGCCGGCGGCTCGGGCGACGTACAGCGCCTGATGCTGGCCTCGGGTCCGGTGGCCCGGCAGGCGAGCCTCTTCCACGAGGACGCCTCGCTGGCGGAGGGCGTGGCCTGGCTGATCGAACAGCATCTGCGCGCCCTCGAAGGCCGGGAGGGCGCACTCGCCCTCAAGGAGGCCGCCCTCTCCGTCCTCGGCGACGGACTCCTGCCGGACGGCTACCGCATCAAGGACGTCGACTCCGAGGGCCTCTGGGTGACCAGGGGCGGACACCGCTTCCCGCTGCGGGAGATGAGCGACGGGTTCCGTACCGTCGCCGCCCTCGTCGTCGACCTGCTGAAGCAGATCCACGACGCCTTCGGGGACCACGCGCTGGGCCGGGGCGGCGAGGGCGAGGGCCCGAGCCCGCTCCAGGTCCCCGGGGTCGTGATCATCGACGAGATCGACGCCCACCTCCACGTCTCCTGGCAGCGCCGCATCGGCCCCTGGCTGACCACGCACTTCCCCAACATCCAGTTCATCGTCACCACCCACAGCCCCTACATCTGCCAGGCCGCCGACCCCGGCGGCCTGATCCGCCTGCCCGGCGTCGACGAGGACGCCGCCCCCGAGGTCGTCCCCTCCGACCTGTACGAACGCGTCGTCTACGGCAGCGGCGACGACGCCGTCCTCTCCGACCTCTTCGGCCTCGACACCCCGTACTCGGAGCGCGCCGAGTACGCCCGCGCCGAGTTCGTCGCCCTGGAGTCCAAGGTGTACGAGGGCGACACCTCGCCCGAGACCGTCGCCCGGTACAAGGAGCTGAAGAGCCTGCTGTCCAGCTCCCCGACCGCCCGCGCCCACGAGGTCTCCGCCCGGCTGTACCGGATCGCCGACCAGGTCCACGACATCACCGACGGGTACGAGGACGAGACCGCCGGGAACCGAGAGGCCGGCGAGGCCAAGTGATCCGGATGACCCGCCCCGAACTGCCCCTGGACACCCAGGAACACTTAGCGACGTACACCCGGCAGATCGCCGACGCGGCGGCCTCCGACCGCAAGGCGACCGCCATCGGCCTCTGGGGCCGCTTCGCCGTACGCAGACGGGTACGCCCCGGCGTCCTCGCCGCCCTCACCGACATGGCCCCCGGCCACCAGCGCTGCATGTACTGCGGCGACAGCCAGGGCACCGACATCGACCACTTCGAGCCGAAGAGCCAGGCCCCGCTGCGCACCTTCGACTGGACCAACTACCTGCTGGCCTGCTCCTACTGCAACAGCAACCAGAAGCGCGACCTCTTCCCGCGCGACGCGAGCACCGGCCGCGCACTCCTCCTCGACCCCACCCTGGACGACCCCCTGAACCACCTGCGCCTGGTGCTGCCGCTCTGTACGTACCGGGGTCTCAGCGCCCAGGGCGACGCCTGCATAGACGTGTTCGGCCTCAACCGGCGCGGCGTCCTCGTCGCCGGGCGCCGTACCGCCTACGCCACGGCCAAGCAGTCCGTCGAGCTCTGGCGCATAGCCACCGACCGGGGCCAGCACACCAAGGCCGACGAGGTCGCCCGCGTCGCCTGGGACCGCCCGCTCGCCGACGTACTCGCCGCGATGTTCCACCAGTCCGCGCACCCGGCGGCCGACCTGCTCTTCGACGGCGAGGAGGAGACCCTGGCGCTGCTGCGGGACCCGGAGTTACGGGCGAGCTTTCTGGCGCGGGCGTGAGACGTACGGGTAACGGGCCCAGTCAGTCGACGAGTTCACCGCTCTTGACGGCGGCGACGAACGAGGACCAACCGGCGGGGGAGAAGACGAGCGCGGGGCCGTTGGCGGCCTTGCTGTCGCGGACGGGGACGGTGGGGTGGCCGGTTGCTACTTCGAGGCAGTCGCTGGCGCCGCCACCTCCGCCGCTGTAAGTGGACTTGTACCAACCAGTGATCTTCTCGATGTCAGTGATCCTGTTCTTCGTGGTGTGCATGCTCGTACTCCCTTGCGATCCTTCTGACGAGGGCTACTGATTTCTGGCATGACGCCGCCTCACTCAAGGCAAGTGTGTACGCCCTCTGGCACGCCTCAACCTCAGCGGGTTGGTCCATCAGATGGCCGGTAAGGATTCCCTCTACGTAGGCGATCGGACTCGCATCGGCGAAGTCCATCAGGTAGAGCATGCTCTCCAGCAGAGCGTGGGCCCCCGACGCGAAAGTCAGTACGTGCAGTCGCAGGCGACCGGCCTCGGCCATGTCCGCCACCTTGTGCAACTGCTCCGCCATGACGCCTGGCCCGCCAGTGGTGCGCCGGAGGGCCGCCTCGTCCAGCAGCGTCCACGCTACCGGAGTCGATGATTCAGTGAGCAACCGACCGCGCTCCATGCGCTTGACAACGTACTCGTCAAGTGGATCGGCACAGTGGTTGGGTCGGTACGCCTGGAACACCGCAAGTGCGTATGCCTCTGTCTGAAGCAGACCAGGAATGAGGAGGGAGCCGTAGTTGCGGATTTGAATGGCCTCGCGCTCCAGCTCGATCACCGCTTGGAAGTACTGCGCGAATCGGGCGTCCAGGTCCTCCAGCCAACGGAAGAAGAAGCCGTCCGTCTTTAAGACAAGGTCGATCCGCTGGGCGTCATCCGGGTTCGGTAGCCGTCGGCCCGCTTCCCAATGACTGACCAGAGTTGATGAGCAGAGCAATTGGGCGGCCAATCCCCCCTGTGTCAGGCCGGCGGCCAACCGTCGTAGGCGCAGCTCTGCCCCGTACCTCTCCCTCAAAGTCCGAGGCTTTTGCTCCACAACCATGCGGCACCAACTCCCCTGTTCCTGACGGGTGGGCTGTCAAGCCCAAACCCCTGGCAGCGTAGCCAGCGGCCGCCTCACTCTGTGATGGATTCACCACGGAACGCACCCGTTCGTGGGTGCCGTCGTCAGAAGGAGAACGCGCAGAGATGAAGGACCTCGTCCGCCGGTTCACCGGCTCGCTGAGGCGGCTGGTGCGCCCCGCCCGGTCAGCCCGCCCCGCCCCGGACCCCCGCCCGCACCCTTGCGGCCCCACCACCCGCCGTACCGGCGAACGCCCCCTGCGCGGCGAGGACACGCAGCTGATCCGGCCCTACCTCCTGGCGCACGAATGGCGTGCCGAGCCGATCGCGGCGACCGCCCGCCCCGCCCCCGTGACGGAGGTCGCGGCATGATCGAGGAGCATCGCGCACACAGTACGTTCCGGCTGCTGCCGTGGACGGGGGACGGGGGCAAGCAGTGCTGGGTGATGGGGGACGGTACGGGTTACGTCTCGCGGATGGCGGACAACATCGAGAGCGTCCAGCTCGGTATGGCGGGCGACCTGCTCGACCACGCCGCCGCGTTGCTGGATGACCGGCGGGTCACGGGGGCGGAGTACCGGTTCCTCGCCAACCGGTTGAGCGAGGCGCTCCGGGACGTCAAACGCATCGCGGAGAGCCGGGGTGCGCGGCTGGGTGTCGAGAGTGAGGACGACGACCTCGACTACGGCGATGACGATGACGATGACGACATCCCTGACACTGCGGAGGTCGTCGAAGGCGTCGACGCCGGCTCCCGGTGAGCTCCTGCGGTGCCAACCGCGTTCACCGCTCATACCGGGACCCACCCACGCCGAGGCGTCTTCGCCCACGGCGCGGACCACCGTCACGACTGCTCCGGCGGCTCTTCCGTCGTGACGGTGAACGGGCCGTCGGCGCGGGCCACGCACTTGGTGACATTCGTTGCCTCGCCCGCCGCGAGACCCGACACGCAGAGCTGTCCGCCGCTCTCCCGCAGGTCGAGGTAGAAGCGGGTGGTCCTGCCGTCCTGGCTGAGGGCGTGGATGCGCGCGTCGACGTAGCCGAGGCGGTTCAAGGCATCCCGGACCTTGGCGGGGGTGGGTTCCGTGATCGTGTACAGCGCCTGGTGGACCGCCTGTTCGTGGCGACCGGCCGTGCACCAGTCGCGAGCGGACAACTCCGCCTCGGGCCCCGTGGGGGCGCCGGGCTCGATCGCGTCGGTCGGGGGAGTCTCCCCAGGGGCGAGACTCGGCGCCGCCTTCGGAACGGGAAGCCTCTCGGCAGCGGGTACCGGCGGGGTCCCGTCGGCCGGAGGACACCCCTGCGCGTACGCATCGATCATCGCCGCGAACGCCGCCTGTCCGGCAGGCGGTTGGGTAGGGGACGGGTGAGCGGAGACGATGCTGCTTGCCGACTCGGCCGGCGCGGCGCTGCCACTCGGCTCGGTTCCGCAGCCGGTGAGTGCCAGAGCGGCGAGAGCGAAAGCCGCGAGACCGCGCCGGCGAGGGGTGAACGCGCGGATGGAGGCGCGGGTGTGTGTCATGCGCCGAGTCTCCGGTCGCCCCCGCGCGCCCGGCTTGAGTACGTGTACTCACCCGCATGGGTGATCGACTTCAGCCGGTGGCCCCTTCCCTTCCCAGCCCCGACAGGCAAGCTGCGAGAAGCCGTTGCGCGGATGTCCGGTCCGGTGGGGCCCGGTACGGCGTCGGCTTCCGAGCTGTACCGGGCCCCGCGCTCCGGATCATGTGCGGATCAGGAGCCGTCCACCAGCTTCTGCACCTCGGGCGGGAGCTCCGTCCCGGAACTCACGGCGAAGAACCTGCTCGTCTCCGGGGTGTCCCCGACGGCGATGGCGACCTCGGTGGAGATGCCGTCGACTTCATAGGCGTTCGTCCCCGTGTCGACCGGCTCCTCGCCCTTGCCCGGTCCGCCGGTGTCGTCGCAGGGTGTCGACGTGACGACGCCGAGCTTCTTCCCGACGGAGAACTCCACGTTCGCCACGTCCCGGTACGGACTGCCCTGGTAGGTGTACTCGGCGACGCACTGCGCCGCCCCGCCGCCACCACTCCCGCCCGCACACGCGGCCACCGACGTCACCATGACCGCCGCCGTCAGCAGGCCGGCTGACCGCCTGGTCCAACTCATGAGTGTCCCCCCCCTCAGTAAGCGCGGCGAGGGCAATGGCTCCCCCTCGCCGTGTGACCCCGCCGTCTCCCGGCACGGGAATGGGACCCGTACGGAGCGGTGAGGCCGTCGACTTCCGCGGTTCGACGTGGGCGACGTAGATCGGGTTCCGTTCTCGCGCCTTGTTTCTTCCCGGGATGTGATCCTGCGGCCCGGGGCGACCGGCAAGGATCAACTGGGGCGCGAGGATGGCTCGCTGTGCGCCGAGCCCGCGTGCGGGCGCATCCGCTGTACGGGGCGCCGGTCATCCGGTGGCTCGGCGCGGTCGACCGAAGGGAACGCGGTGGGTGCCGAGATGGAACTGCACGCGACCAGACCCGTTCTGAAGTGGCGCCGGTCCAGGGAGACTTTGATCCGTGGTTCCTACGAGCACGGCGACAGCCTGGCCGACGTGCTGCACGGTCTGCGAAAGAACCAGGGCAACCTTGGGCAGGTGGATCCGTACGGCGACACGTTGTTCAACGAGCAACAGGCGCAGGCGGCCCTGCGGGAGGTGCCCGACCTGCTGGAGCGGTGCTCGACACCGTCCCGGACGGCGGCCGTCCGCGACCTCGAAGCTCTGCTGCGGTCCTGCTCGGAGACCCCGGGCAGCTATCTCTGGTTCGTCGGCGACTGATCCTCGCTCGTTCCGCGGAGTACGGGGGTGAGCCCGTAGGGCTGGACGCCACCGCCACCGGAGTCGACGTGGGCGCCCTGGGCGGACAGCCCTCCGGCGCCGACACCGGTCACCGTCCGACGCGACTCCGGGCTCCCTTTGCTCACCACTTGTCGCCGACGCGCACCTTGTTCCACTTGCTCTTCGATATGCACAACTCGTGCGCGTCGTTGTCCAGTTCGATCTGGTAGCACTCGTCCTTGTGGTGCGCGACGCGCTTGGTGGCGCCGGTCTTCACCTGGTGGCAGGACTTCTTGGTCTTGCCCTTCTTCGTGGTCGAGGAACACTCGCTGCGGGTGACCGCCTCGTTGGTGTACGTGGTGGTGCCGCGCTTGTACTCCTTCTCCGTGATCGTCCCGTGCACCGGGTCCGCGCCGCAGGCGGTCAGGAGCAGTACGGCGACGGACGCGGCGGCCAGGGCGGCGATACGGCGGCCGGACGGACGGAGAGCGGGCATGACGGGTCCTCTGCGGCAAGGAATGGTGCCGGGCCGCACGGAGGAGACGGCGACGGCGTGGATGCGTTCCGCAGCATAGTGACGCGCCGGACGTACGTTCGGTTCTCGGCGGGCGGGGCAGGGGCGGCCGCTGAGCGCGGTTCCCCTCGCCCATGGACCTGCCGCGGCGAAGCCTGAGCGTTCTCGTCGAACGTCGAGTGCGGTCAGGGCTGTGTGGCCGGCGGTCCTGGCCTTCGCGCACCCGACCGCCCTCGCCGACTGGTGCGGTCGGCCTCCTCCTCGGCCTCCTCGACGCGGCACTGCGCCCCCTCGGCGCCGCCGCGGCCTGCGGTCTCGTCCTGCTCCACCTGGGCTGTCCCGGCTGTCCCGGTTCTCGTACCAGTGGGCGGCGCAGCGTACAGCCGCCCCGCTGCGGGGTTCGGGGGGCAGCTCCGACGGGCTCGTACGTACCTGCTGGTGATGACGCCGGGCGGACACTCAGGGGGTCAGGCCGGCGTCCCGGGCCAGGAGTGCGGCTTGGACGCGGTTGGTGACGCCCAGGGTGGCCAGGATGCGGCTGACGTGGGATTTGACGGTGCTCTCCTGCATGCCGAGTGCCATAGCGATGTCGGCGTTGGTGTCTCCTTCGGCGAGCAGGGCCAGGACGTCCTTTTCGCGGGGGGTGAGGGTGCCGATGCGATTCCGGGCCTCGATTGCCCGGGGGCGGCCGGTGTGGTGGTAGCGGTCGATGAGTCGGCGGGCGGCGGTGGGGTGGAGGAGGGCGGAACCGGCAGCGACGAGGTGGACGGCACGGAGGATTTCGGCGGGGTCGGTGTCCTTGAGGAGGAAGCCGTCGGCGCCTGCGGCCAGTGCGTCGTAGACGTACTCGTCGAGGTCGAAGGTGGTCAGGGTGATGACCTTCGGCGGGTGGGGCAGGGCACGCAGCCGCCGAGTGGCGACGATGCCGTCCATGCGGGGCATGCGGACGTCGACCAGGGCGACGTCGATGCGGTGGGCGGTGGCCTGCTCGACGGCGTGCAGCCCGTCGGCGGCCTGGGCGACGACCTCGATGTCCTCGTCGCTGTCGAGGAGGTCGGTCAGTCCTAGGCGGACGAGAGCGTCGTCGTCGACGACCATGGCGCGGATCACGTGCGGGGACCGTTCTGTTCGGTGGCGGGATGGGGGATGCGGGCGGCCAGTCGCCAGGTGCCGGCGCCGCCGGGCCCGGCGTTCAGGTGTCCGCCCAGTGTTTCGACGCGCTCGCGCAGACCGATGAGGCCGAATCCCGAAGGAACCGCCCGAGCGCCGCGGAGAGGGGTGCCGGGAGGGTTGGTGACCTCGATGAGGGTGGCGGGTGGCCCGTAGTCGATGCGGACGCGGACGGGCGCGCCGGGGGCGTGCTTGCGGGCGTTGGTCAGTGCTTCCTGGACCAGCCGGTAGACGGCCAGTCGGTGCGCCGCGGGAGCCTGCTCCGGAATGCCTTCGACGATCGTGTCGATGGCCTGTCCGGCGGCCCGTGCCTGCCCGATCATCTCTTCGACGTCGCGCAGCGCCGGTGCGGGCCGGTCGGTGGCCGGGGGGTTTTCGGTGCGCAGGGCGCCGAGCACGTCGCGCAGGTCGGTCAGCGCGTCGGTGGAAGCGGTGCGCAGCAGGCTGAGACGTTCTACGACGGGATGTGGCAGGACGTCTCTTTTCGTGGCCAGGACGCCCGTGTGCAGGGCGATCAGGCTGAGCCGGTGGGCGAGTACGTCGTGCATTTCCGCGGCGATCGCGGAGCGCTCGGCCATGCGGGCGGCCTGCTCGCGTAGCTCCCGTTCGGTCCGCAGATGCTCCACCTGGGCATTCAACGCCTCGACCAGGCGACGCCGGTTTCCCATCCACAGCCCGCCCACCACCGCGAGCAGCACGAAGAGCACCGAACCGTAGGGCTGCGGGCTCCACAAGGACGCCACCGGGTGCAGGACGGCGTTGCCGGTGAGCGCTACGCCGGCGCAGACCACGGCTGCCAGGATGCGCCGACGGGCGGCGAGGTCGAACAGGGCCAGCAGGAGCAGCGGGAGCATGGGCCACCCCCACACGCCGGCCGCCGCCGTCGTAAGAGCCGGGGCGAGCCACCAGGGGCCGCGTCGCAGCAGCAGCACGATCCCGCATGCGAGCACCACCGCCGTGCGGACGGCACCGTACTGGCCGCCGGCACTCGATGCCGTGTTCTGGACAGCGGCCAGCGTCAGCAACACCACCAGGCCACAGCGTCCGTACACGGCCCATCGGTGGCTCTTCTCCCGTTTCACCTGTGCAGCGTAGGCAGGCGGCCGTCTGCTTCACGGCCATCATTCGTCCCTGGCCTCCCCCTACTTTCGTAGGAGGAGGCGGGAGCACAAGGGATGATCCGCAGGAGAGCGGCCGTCTCTAGCGTCGAAGCCATGGACGACTGGACCGCCTCACACGATCGTGTCCTCGCGCGGCGCAACGCCGAGGGCTGGATGTTCCTCCTCGAAGCAGCCCGCGACCTCCGTACCACCGGAGCCATCGCACCCAGCGGCAGAGCGCTCGCCCGCCTGCTCACCGACCCGGTCCAGGAGCACGGAACGCGGCCTCTGAACGTCCTGGAGGCCGGCGCGGGCACCGGCTCCGTCACCCGCACCCTGATCTCCCGCCTCTCCCCGGGCAGCCGGCTGGACATCGTCGAGGCCAACGCACGCTTCGCCTCCCGGCTGCGGCAGCTCGTCCACACCCATCCGCAACTGGCCGGCGGGAGCGAACGGGCCCGCGTCCACCACACCCTCGTCGAACAGCTCGACACCCACCGCCCCTACGACGTCATCGTCTCCGGTCTCCCGTTCACCAACTTCGCCCCCGACCAGGTCGAGACGATCATGGACCGGTACATGAATCTGCTCCACCCGGGCGGCACCCTCACCTACTTCGCCTACCGCGGCACCCGCTGGGCCCGCGCCCTGACCGCCTCCCGCGCCCAGGCCCGCCGCCACCGCGCCGTCGAAGAGGTCCTCGCGGGCTACCAGCGCCGGTACGCCACCGGCCGCTGGACCGTATGGGGCAACCTGCCCCCGGCCAACGTCTGGCAGCTGCGCCGCCCCGCCCGCTCGTCCGCCCCGGCAACGCCGGACATCAGGGCCGGCGTCGCTTCGTGACCACGCTGACCGGACTGATCGGCCACGTGCCCGCTCCGGCCGCCTACGCGATCCTGGCCGCCGCGGTGCTCGCCGAGTCCGTGCTGCTGCTCGGCGCGTTCATCCCGACCCTCACCCTCCTGCTGGCCGCGGGCGCCCTCGCCCGCGAAGGCGACCTGAGCCTCGTTCCGGTCATCGCCACCGCCGCGGGCGCGGTCGTGGCCGGGGACGCGTTCGGCCACCGCACCGGACGTCTGCTCGGCAGTCGCCTGTGCGCCGGCCGCCTCGGCCGTCGTATCCCCAGCGCCGCCTGGCAGCGAACCGAAGAGCTCATGGCCCGACGCGGCGGTCAGGCCGTGTTCCTGTCCCGCTTCGTCCCCGTCGTGCGCACCCTGACTCCGCACCTGGCCGGGGCGACCCACCTGCCCTACCGGCGCGTCGCCCCCTACAGCCTGCTCGCCGCACCGTTGTGGGCCGGTGTCGAGGCCACCACCGGATACATCGCGGCCACCTCCCTCCGGCACGTCATCACCTACGGCGGCCCGGCCCTCGCCGCCGGCGCCGCAGTGATCACTGCCGCGGTCCTGGGCGGCAGCAGAATCCGCAGCCGAGCACGTTCCGCCGACCGTGGGAGGCACTCCACCCCGGCCCTGCGCACCTAAAGATCCGCTGGGCCCTGTCCGGGCGTCACGGGACAGCCCTCGGCGCGCATGGTCCTGCCCGTCAGGCGGCCGTGGCTGCCGCTTCGTCGACGGCGATCGCCCTCGCCGGCTGGTTCGGATCGGCCGTTGTCCGGCGGGACCCTGTCAAGGCCCGGCCTCAGGGCGGGGCATGGCGTTCCGCCGGTCCGCTCGTCGCTCGGAGGCGTCACGTCGTGGAGGGCGGTGGCGGGGCCCCGGGCCCGCCGCGGTCACCCCGCCCGCAAAGGGGCCGCCGCCCCGCCCGTCCCTGCGTGCGAGCCGGGGGAGGGCGGTGTAGAGAGGAGTCATGTCACAGCGCCGCGGAGGACCTCGTCGGGAGGTGCGAGGCCGGGAGGTGCGAGGCCGGCAGGTGCGAGGCCGGGAGGTGCGCGGGAGCCGGAGCCGGTTCCTGATCGCCGTCCCGATCCTCTGGATCGTCGTGGTGTCGGTGATCGATTCCCTCGCCCCGTCCGACATCCACCTGGGGCCGCTGCTCGTCGCGGCTCCGGCGATCACGGCGTCGTTCGCCGGGCCCTGGACAGTGGGGCTGATCGCCGCGCTGGCGGTGATCTCACAGACGGTCATCGGGCTGGTGCGCGATCCCGACGAACTGCTCTCCGCCAACCACGAGGCCCAGGTCGTCTCCCTGGTGCTGGTCGGTGTGCTGCTGGTGATCTTCTGCGTACTGAGGGAGCGCCGGGCGAAAGAACTGGCGCAGGTACGGTACGTCTCCGAGTCCGCCCAGCGCGTGGTCCTGCCGCCGCTGCCCGCGAGGCTCGGACCGCTGCGCGTCGCCTCGCTCTACCTCGCCGCCGAGGCCGAGGCGCAGATCGGCGGGGACCTGTACGCGGTGGCGCGTACCGCCTCCGGCACCCGGCTGATCGTCGGAGACGTACGCGGCAAGGGGATGACCGCGGTGAACGACGCCGCCCTGCTCCTCGGCGCGTTCCGCGTCGCGGCCCACCGCCGGTCGAGCCTGGCCGAGCTGGTGAGCTACCTCGACCGGAGCGTGTGCTGGGACCTCATGGAGCCGGGTGAGACCAGCCGTTACGGAGAAACGTTCATCACCGCCACCGTCCTGGACATCCCCGACCGGGACGGCCGGGTCGAGATGGTGGCCTGCGGGCATCCGCCGCCGGTCGTCCTGCGCGACGGACGGCCGACGACGATGGACGTCCTCCACCCCGCGCCTCCGCTGGGCCTGGGGGAACTGGTGCACCCGAGGTACCACGTCGACAGCTTCCCGTTCGAGCCCGGAAGCCTTCTGCTGCTGTACACCGACGGCGTCACCGAGGCCCGCGACGCCACCGGCGCCTTCTACCCACTCGCCGAGCGCGTCACCGGCTGGGCCGAGCGCGACGCGGAGGCCTTCCTCGGCCGCCTCCGACGCGACCTGATGGCCTGGGTCGGCGGGCAGCTCGGCGACGACGCCGCCATGATCGTCATCGAGCGTCCCGCCGCGCCCCTGGCGTGACCCGGGCCTGCTCCCGGATCACTCGCAGCGCCCGCACGGGAATCCGTGCCGTACGGCGGACGAGGAGTCGGCCAGCCCCGGTACGGGCGCCCACCGACCGCGGTGCGCGCGGTCGAGTGGCGGACCGTACGGCGACTGCCAGGCCGGACGTCCGGTCCGTTCCGAACCTGCCGTGCGGCGTCGCTCGCGTCGGTTCGCGAGGGGTGCTGCCGCCCGGCGGAGCCCGGCGCCGAGCAACGGGCTCGGAAGCCCGAAGCGCGGCACGGCCGTCCTCGTCGGGGCGGCGAGTCCGGCGGTGGCCCCGTATCCGGTGCCCGGCGCGGCGCAACATCCGTCACCACGACGGAACTCGGCCGGCGGGCGATCGGCCACCAGAGAGGTGGCGCGTGGCCACGCGGTGGGCGTGCAGGTGGTGAGCAGGCGGACGGCGGGCACGACGACCCAGTTCCTGGACATGGAGATACACCGATTTCAGTGAGAGAACCGCAGCGAGAAGGAGCCCGGCGCACGGGAGCGACGGGCGAAGGAACAGCGCTCGGGGTGTCTCACTTCGTGTACATCGGCGTGTCCTCAGACGGGTGACCACGGGTGGAGCGGGGCGGGAGCACGGTAACGGCGCACGGAGATACGGTTCCACCGGTTTTCGGGCGGTGGTGGTGGCGGCGGGGCGGGGCAGGGCGCGGCGGGGGCCCGGTGCCTCGGTGTGGACGGGGCGGCAGACGCCGGCGACAGCGGCTCCCCAAACGAGCCCGCGTGCGCCTCCCGGGTGCGGGTCCGGGTCCCGTCATCAGCGCTCCGGGGTTTCGCCTCCCGTGCGACGGTTCGGCAGTGCGTGTAAATCGCACGTAAACATGTCCGGTTGATCGGTAAGAAACAAAAATGACATTCCGCTGATCAGAAGCGATGGTGATCTTCGTGTGTGCCGGCGGTGAGCCGGAGCAGGCGCCCTCCCCCAGGGGTGGCGCCGACCATGCACGAGAGGAACCGCCGCATGTCCATATCCCGTTCCCGGCGCCCGGGGCCGCGCCGGACGGTGGGCCCGGTGCAGGCCACCGTCGCCGCCCTCGCCCTCGCTCTGACCCTCCCCATGACCGGTACCGCCTTCGCCGCCCCGGCATCCTCGAAGACGGACCCGGAGCCGGCGGCCACCACCGCCACCGGGTCGGCCGACGACCGCAGTTGGTCGGTCACGCGCTCGGCCGACGGCTACCACGTCACCCTGAAGCTCGACGAGCCCCTGCCCGTCCGCGACGCGCTCCCCGAGATCGCCGTCGACGGCGCCTCCCTCGGATACGCCCGGCAGACCACCGACGGACACACCCTCTCCCTGGTCACCACCGACCTGCGCGCCGCCCACCCGGACGACGTCCGCGTCGCCTGGAACGGCGCCACCGACACGGTCACCAAGGCCCAGCACGCCCCCCGGGGCACCGGCCGGCACGGCAGGCCCACCGCCACCGCCGCCTCGCTCACCGAGGCCGCCACCGCGAAGGGCCGCTACCACGTGGCCCGCGCCGACTACGACTTCGGCGACACCGCCGTCACCCTCGGCGGGCTGAGCGACCGCGGCGCCGAACTCCGCGCCGCCGTCTGGGTACCGACCGACGCCAAGGGTGAACGCCCCGTCGTGCTCTTCCTGCACGGCCGCCACTCAGCCTGCTGGAACGCCGGCACCGCCAAGACCAACAACAGCGCCTGGCCCTGCCCCGAGGGATACGCGCCCATCCCCAGCTACCTCGGCTACAACGCCACCGCCGAGGTCCTCGCCTCCCAGGGATACGCGGTCGTCTCCGTCAGCGCGGACGGCATCAACGCCCAGGACGCCTCCTTCACCGACGACGCCGGAACCCTCGCCCGGGGGCAGCTCGTCCTCGACCACCTCGACCTGCTCGCCCGCGCCGACAAGGGCACCGCGCCCGGCATGAGCCACCTGCTGAAGGGCCGTCTGGACCTCTCCAGCGTCGGCCTGATGGGCCACTCGCGCGGCGGCGAAGGCGTCGTCAAGGCCGCCCTGCTCAACGCGGGCCGCGCCCACCCCTACGGCATCGACGCCGTACTCCCGCTCGCCCCGATCGACTTCGGCCGCGAGACCCTGCCGGACGTGCCGATGGCCGTCGTCCTGCCGTACTGCGACGGGGACGTCTCCAACCAGCAGGGCCAGCACTTCTACGACGACAGCCGCTACACCGGCGCCGACGACGACGTACTGCGCTCCTCCCTGATGGTGATGGGCGCGGACCACAACTTCTTCAACACCGAGTGGACCCCCGGCGTCGCCGTCGCCCCCGCGAGCGACGACTGGTCCGCCTCCGCCGACGCGGTGTGCGGCAGTGCCTCGCCCACCACCACCCGGCTGACCGCCGCCGAGCAGTCCGAAGCCGGTACGGCCCTCATGTCCGGGTTCTTCCAGCTCACCCTCGGCGGCCAGGACCGCTTCCTCCCCCTCTTCGACGGCAGCCTCGGCACCTCGGCCACCGTCGGTGCGGCCACCGTGTACAGCGAGGCCCAGGCCCCCGGCCGCAGCCGCTCCGACATCGCCCCGCTGACCGGCCCGGCGTCCAACGTCACCGTCACCGGCGGCGCCACCGGCACCTACTGCGCGGGCTTCACCGGCCGCCCGACCATCAGCGCCCTCGGCGCCTGCACCAGCTCCACCGGCACCTCCCGCTTCCCGTCCTGGACCCCCGCCAACTACGCGGGCAACGTCGAAGCCACCCCGCTGCTCCACCTCACCTGGCCGGACAGCACGGGCACCTCCGCCCAAGCCGTCATCGAGGTACCCAAGGGCTCCCGTGACGTGCGGCGCTACGAGAACCTCGCCTTCCGGGCCGCCGTGGACGAGAACGGACCCGACACCGACCTGACCGTCCGGCTCACCGACGGACGCGGCCGCACCGCAGCCGTGGCCCTCTCCTCGCTCAGCGACGCGCTGACGGCCTACCCGTCCTCCGGCACCAGCACCCTGCTCCCCAAGACCTGGCTCCAGACGGTGAACTGGCCGCTGGCGAAGGTGCGCGGCGTGGACCTCTCGGACATCCGCCGCATCACCCTGACCGCCCCCGCGACCGCCGGCGGGGTCTACCTCTCCGACGTGGCCTTCCAGACCGTCGAGGCGGGCCACGGCGGCCCGAGCGAACTGCCGCAGGTCTCCGTCTCCGGCGCCACGGCCGCCGAGAACGCCGGCACGGTCCCCGTCACGGTCACCCTCTCCCGCCCCTCCCGTACCCCGGTGACGGTCAACCTCCAGACCGTGGCCGGCACCGGCACGCAACTCACCACCGCCGCCCGGAGGATCACCTTCCCGGCGCGCGCCACCTCGGCCACGGTCCAGCTGCCCGTCGTGGACGACAGCGCGGCCCAGCCCGCCGCCGACACGGTCTACAAGATCTACGTCTCGGCGCCCGTCGGCGCGGTGATCGGACAGAACTACGCCCGCGTCACCGTCCACGACGACGAGTCCGCCGCCTGACCCACCCCTGAAGGCGGACGACAACGGCCCGGCCGGGACACCCTCCCCGGCCGGGCCGTCGTCACGGCCCCCGCTCCCCGTACAGCGGTGTCGGCGCCACCCGATACCGTCGATCCATGCCCAACGCGCCCACCCCGCCCCCCAGCCTGGCAGTCCTCGAAGGGGTCCTGGAGCGGATCACCTACGCCAACGAGGAGAACGGGTACACCGTCGCCCGGGTCGACACCGGGCGCGGTGGCGACCTGCTCACCGTGGTGGGCTCGTTGCTCGGCGCGCAGCCGGGGGAGTCGCTCCGGATGGAGGGCCGTTGGGCCTCCCACCAGCAGTACGGCAAGCAGTTCGTCGTGGAGAACTACACGACGGTGCTCCCCGCGACCATCCAGGGCATCCGCCGCTACCTCGGCTCCGGGCTGATCAAGGGCATCGGCCCGGTCATGGCCGACCGGATCACCACCCACTTCGGCACCGACACCCTCGACATCATCGAGAACGCGCCCAAGCGGCTCGTCGAGGTCCCCGGGCTCGGCCCGAAACGCACCAAGAAGATCGCCGACGCCTGGGAGGAGCAGAAGGCGATCAAGGAAGTCATGATCTTCCTCCAGTCGGTCGGCGTCTCGACCTCGATCGCGGTGCGGATCTACAAGAAGTACGAGGACGCCTCGATCTCCGTCGTGAAGAACCAGCCCTACCGGCTGGCCGCCGACGTCTGGGGCATCGGCTTCCTGACCGCCGACCGGATCGCGCAGGCGGTCGGCATCCCGCACGACAGCCCGGAACGCGTGCGCGCCGGACTTCAGTACGCCCTCTCCCAGTCCTCCGACCAGGGCCACTGCTACCTCCCCGAGGAACGGCTGATCGCGGACGGCGTGAAGCTGCTCCAGGTCGACACCGGCCTTGTCATCGAGTGCCTCGCCGAACTCGCCGCCGACCCGGAGGGCGTCGTACGCGAGAAGGTGCCCTCGCCGGAGGGCGGCGAGCCGGTCACGGCGGTCTACCTCGTGCCCTTCCACCGGGCGGAGCTCTCCCTCGCCGGGCAGGTGCGCCGGCTGCTGCGGACACCGGAGGACCGGATGCCCGCCTTCCAGGACGTGGACTGGGAGAAGGCGCTGGAGTGGCTGGCCCGGCGGACCGGCGCCACCCTCGCCCCCGAGCAGGAGGCGGCGGTGCGCCTCGCGCTGAGCCGGAAGGTGGCCGTGCTCACCGGCGGACCGGGGTGCGGGAAGTCGTTCACCGTACGCTCCGTGGTCGAGCTGGCCCGTGCGAAGAAGGCGAAGGTCGTGCTGGCCGCCCCCACCGGGCGGGCCGCGAAGCGCCTCTCCGAGCTGACCGGCGCCGAGGCCTCCACCGTGCACCGGCTCCTCGAACTGAAACCGGGCGGGGACGCCGCGTACGACAAGGACCGGCCGCTCGACGCCGATCTGGTCGTCGTGGACGAGGCGTCCATGCTCGATCTGCTGCTCGCCAACAAGCTCGTGAAGGCGGTGGCACCCGGTGCCCACCTCCTCCTCGTCGGCGACGTGGACCAGCTGCCGTCGGTCGGCGCCGGCGAGGTGCTGCGGGACCTGCTCGCCGAGGGCGGGCCCGTACCGGCCGTCCGGCTGACCCGGATCTTCCGCCAGGCCCAGCAGTCCGGCGTGGTCACCAACGCCCACCGCATCAACTCCGGACAGCCCCCGCTCACCCAGGGACTCGACGACTTCTTCCTCTTCGTGGAGGACGAGACGGAGGACGCGGGTGTGCTCGCCGTGGACGTGGCGGCCCGCCGCATCCCGAAGAAGTTCGGCCTCGACCCGCGCCGCGACATCCAGGTGCTCACTCCGATGCACCGGGGCCCGGCCGGTGCCGGGCACCTCAACGGCCTGCTCCAGCAGGTCATCACCCCGGGCCGCCCCGAACTGCCGGAGAAGCGGTTCGGCGGCCGGGTCTTCCGGGTCGGCGACAAGGTCACCCAGATCCGCAACAACTACGAGAAGGGCGAGAACGGCGTCTTCAACGGCACCGTCGGCGTCGTGACCTCGCTCGACAACGACGAGCAGCGGCTGACCGTGCGCACCGACGAGGACGAGGAGATCGGCTACGACTTCGACGAGCTGGACGAACTGGCCCACGCCTACGCCATGACGATCCACCGCTCCCAGGGCAGCGAGTACCCGGCCGTCGTCGTCCCCGTCACCACCAGTGCCTGGATGATGCTCCAGCGCAATCTCCTCTACACGGCCGTGACCCGGGCCAAGAGGCTCGTCGTCCTGGTCGGCTCCCGCAAGGCGATCGGGCAGGCCGTCCGCACGGTTTCCGCCGGGAGGCGCTGTACGGCGCTGGATTTCCGGCTCAGGGGAGGGGCGGGGGGAGACTCACCGTAAAAAATGATCGATCAAATCGGTGGGAAACATCACCCAGGGCTTCCGGAACCATCGGGGAGGGGGCAGGATGACTAAGTTGGCGGCACTCAGTGCCGCCATTAGGTCCAATGGACGACCCCGAGTGCACTCTCCTGAGCCAAATGGGGGAGGGTGGAGACAGTCAGGGCACAGGGCACCTAGTCAGGGCACCTCGAAGAAGAGGCACTACGTCGGTGAGGGATGACGTGAGCGAGCACACCAACAACGCTGTAGTACTGCGGTACGGCGATGACGAGTACACCTACCCGGTGATCGACAGCACCGTCGGCGACAAGGGCTTCGACATCGGGAAGCTGCGGGCCAACACCGGCCTCGTGACGCTGGACAGCGGGTACGGCAACACGGCCGCCTATAAATCCGGCATCACCTACCTCGACGGTGAGCAGGGCATCCTCCGCTACCGCGGGTACCCGATCGAGCAGCTCGCCGAGAGCTCGACCTTCCTTGAGGTCGCGTACACGCTGATCAACGGTGAGCTTCCGAAGGTCGACGAGCTGTCGACCTTCAAGAACGAGATCACCCAGCACACCCTGCTGCACGAGGACGTCAAGCGGTTCTTCGACGGCTTCCCGCGCGACGCCCACCCGATGGCCATGCTGTCCTCGGTCGTCAGCGCGCTGTCCACCTTCTACCAGGACAGCCACAACCCGTTCGACGAGGAGCAGCGTCACCTCTCGACGATCCGCCTGCTGGCGAAGCTCCCGACCATCGCGGCGTACGCGTACAAGAAGTCGATCGGTCACCCGTTCGTCTACCCGCGCAACGACCTCGGCTACGTCGAGAACTTCCTGCGCATGACCTTCTCGGTCCCGGCCCAGGAGTACGAGCTGGACCCGGTCGTCGTCTCGGCGCTGGACAAGCTGCTCATCCTGCACGCGGACCACGAGCAGAACTGTTCGACCTCCACCGTGCGCCTGGTCGGCTCCTCGCAGGCGAACATGTTCGCCTCGATCTCCGCCGGCATCTCCGCCCTGTGGGGCCCGCTGCACGGCGGCGCCAACCAGTCCGTGCTGGAGATGCTGGAAGGCATCCAGGCCAACGGCGGCGACGTCGACGCCTTCATCCGCAAGGTGAAGAACAAGGAGGACGGCGTCCGCCTGATGGGCTTCGGCCACCGGGTGTACAAGTCCTTCGACCCGCGCGCCAAGATCATCAAGGCTGCCGCGCACGACGTCCTGTCGGCCCTCGGCAAGTCCGACGAGCTGCTCGACATCGCGCTCAAGCTGGAGGAGCACGCGCTCTCCGACGAGTACTTCGTCTCGCGCAACCTCTACCCCAACGTGGACTTCTACACCGGTCTGATCTACCGGGCCATGGGCTTCCCGACCGAGATGTTCACCGTGCTCTTCGCGCTCGGCCGCCTCCCCGGCTGGATCGCCCAGTGGCACGAGATGATCAAGGAGCCGGGATCCCGCATCGGCCGCCCGCGCCAGATCTACACGGGCGAGGTCCTCCGCGACTTCGTCCCGGTCGAGGGCCGCTGACGCACCCCGTCCGGCGCCTTCGGGCGCCCGGGTGGACCGGTACGGCGCGACGACCGCATGAGCCGCGTGGCGCCGTACCCGTAGGGCCGCTCGCCGTAGTCGCTCTGCCCGCGTCGCCCGTAGGACCCGTAGTACCTGCTGTCCCGCAGTGCCCGCACTGATCGAAGTACCCGCACCACGCACCCCGGCCTCCTCGGCCGACTGCCTTCGCCCCGCGTGCCGCGCTCGCCCAGAGCGCGGTGTCCGGGGCGATTCGGCGTTGTGGGGCCGCAGCCGTGCGGGATCCCTCGATGTGGCCGGAAAAAGCAGGAAGCGCCCCACCGTCGATCCCCCCACGGGTCGACGAACAGGGCGCTTCCCATATCCCGGAGCGGATTCCCCCCACGGGATCCGGCCGGGCGTCCTCAGGGAGTCTGCACTCCCTTGTCCTGCTGCGGTCCGCCGGGGTACGTACGGGAGGGCCGCTCAAAGCTCCCCGATGCACGTGCCCCGGCCAACGCTTGCCATGAAGCGTCCCCCAAGACACTTCATCGGACGTCCCCCAAGACATCCTTGGCATCGCACTCTAAGACTCACGAACCCATTGAATGGTTACCCTCAAATCGATGTGATCTAGATCTCTTTGTGGAAATTACGTGAAGGAGCGCAGGCGCAGGCTGTTCGTCACGACGAATACGGAGGAGAACGCCATGGCGGCTCCCGCGATCATCGGGTTGAGCAGGCCGAACGCAGCAAGCGGCAGGGCCGCCACGTTGTACCCGAAGGCCCAGACGAGGTTGCCTCTGATGGTGGACAGCGTACGCCGCGAGAGGCGGATCGCGGCCCCTGTCACCTTGAGATCTCCACGTACCAGTGTGAGATCGCTCGCCTCGATCGCCGCGTCCGTCCCCGTACCCATCGCCAGCCCCAGATCCGCGGTGGCGAGAGCGGCGGCGTCGTTCACGCCGTCACCGACCATCGCGACCGACCTGCCCTCCGCCTGGAGCCTGCGCACGACCTCCACCTTCTCCTGGGGCAGCACCTCGGCATAGACCTCGTCGATCCCGACGGCGCGCGCCACGGTTTCGGCCACGGCTCGGTTGTCACCGGTCAGCAGCACCGGGCGCAGGCCCAGCCGGCGCAGCTCCGCGACCGCCTCGGCGCTGCTCTCCTTCACGGTGTCCGCGACCTCCAGGACCGCGCGGGCCTCCCCGTCCCAGCCGACCACGACGGCCGTGACCCCGACGGCCCCGGCGAGCGCCGACTCCAGTACCGGCGGCAGGGCGATCCCGGCCTCCGCCAGGAGCGTGGGCCGGCCGACGAGGACCGTGTGTCCGTCCACCGTGCCGCGCACGCCGAGCCCGGCGACGTTCCCGAAGCCGGTCGCGGCCGGCAGCGCCCCCAGGCGCTCGGCCGCCGCGGCGGCCACCGCACGGGCGACCGGGTGTTCCGAGGCGTGCTCCAGCGCCCCGGCCAGCCGCAGCGCCTCGTCCTCGGCCGTCCCGGGCGCGGTGTGCACGGCCCGGAGCGCCATCCGGCCGGTGGTGACGGTGCCGGTCTTGTCGAGCACGATCGTGTCGATGCGCCGGGTCGTCTCCAGGACCTCGGGGCCCTTGATCAGGATGCCCAGCTGGGCGCCGCGCCCCGTACCGACCATCAGGGCGGTGGGAGTGGCGAGCCCCAGGGCGCAGGGGCAGGCGATGATCAGTACGGCGACCGCCGCCGTGAACGCGGCCGTGACGTCGTTCGTCACCAGCAGCCAGGTGACCAGCGTGGCCACCGCGATCAGCAGCACCACCGGTACGAAGACCGCCGACACCCGGTCGGCGAGCCGCTGCACCTCCGCCTTGCCGTTCTGGGCGTCCTCCACGAGCCGGGCCATCCGGGCGAGCTGGGTGTCGCCCCCGACCCGGGTCGCCTCCACGACGAGCCGGCCCGAGACGTTCACGGTGGCTCCGGTGACGGTGGCTCCGGGGCCCACGTCGACCGGCACGGACTCGCCGGTGAGCATCGAGGCGTCCACCGCGGACTCGCCCTCGGCCACCGTGCCGTCCGTGGCGATCTTCTCACCGGGCCGCACCACGAAACGGTCGCCCACCGCGAGCCGGGCGACCGGGACGCGTACCTCCGTGCCGTCGCTCCTCAGGACCGCCACGTCCCGCGCCCCGAGGTGCATCAGCGCACGCAGCGCGGAACCCGCCTTCCGCTTGGACCGGGCCTCCAGATAGCGGCCGAGCAGGATGAAGCTCACCACCCCGGCCGCGACCTCCAGATAGAGCGCGGAGGACGCGTCGGCCCGGGAGGCGACCAGATCGAAGCCGTGCCGCATGCCCGGCATCCCGGCGTCGCCGAAGAAGAGCGCCCACAGCGACCAGCCGAACGCCGCCAGCGTGCCGACCGAGACCAGCGTGTCCATGGTGGCGGCGCCGTGCCGGAGGTTGGTCCAGGTGGCGCGGTGGAACGGCAGCCCGCCCCAGACGACCACCGGAGCGGCGAGCGTCAGCGAGAGCCACTGCCAGTTGTCGAACTGGAGCGCCGGGATCATCGCGAGGAGGACCACCGGCACGGAGAGCAGCACCGACACGATCAGGCGCTGCCGGAGCGCGGCGGGGGGGCCGTCCTTCTCGTCCTCCGTCCCGTTACCGGCGGCCTCGGCCCCCGCCCCGGCTGCCTCGCCGGATATGGCGGCGGACGCCGCGGACTCCGGCTCCTCCGGCGGCGGTGGGGGCGGGGGTGGGGTGGCGGTGTAGCCGGTCCGCTCGACGGTCGCGACGAGATCCGCGAGATCCGTGCCGGGACCGAAGGAGACGTGGGCCTTCTCGGTCGCGTAGTTCACCGTGGCGGTCACGCCGTCCATCCGGTTCAGCTTCTTCTCGACCCGCGCCGCGCAGGAGGCGCAGGTCATGCCGCCGATCATCAGCTCGGTCTCGGAGACTTCCGGGGCCGGGACCTCGGCTGTGGTGACCTCGGCTGTGGTGGTGCTGGCCATGTCCGAACTCCTGGGAGAAACACTTCAGGGCCGTACCCCACCAGTATCTGCTGGTGGCGTCCGGCCCGAAGGGTGGTGGGTGGGGCGGCGGTCCGGACCGCGTGCCCCGGCGGGGGCCGTTTCCGGGCCGATGCTGCTCGGGCCGTTGCCGTTCGGGCCGCCGCTGTCGGGGCGGTCCGGTCCGGTGCCGTCCGGGCCGTGGGCGTCCGGCCGTTGTCGGTCAGGCCGTGGGCGTCCGGGCCGTGGGCGTCCGGCCGTTGTCGGTCAGGCCTTGCCGACGTACTCGTAGCCCGCCTCGTCGATGGCGGCGCGCACGGCTTCCTCGGTCAGCGGCGCACGGGAGGAGACGGTCACCTGGCCGCTCGCGGCGACGGCCTTGACCTCGGTCACCCCGTCGATGGCGGAGATCTCCTCGGAGACGGCGCCCTCGCAGTGGCCGCAGGTCATGCCCTTCACCTCGTACACCGCGGTGACCGAGCCGATCGACACCTCGGCGGGGGCACCGTGATCGGCCCCGGACGAGCAGCAGGAGCGGGCGGCGGCCTGAGGGATCTCGGTCTCGGCGGTCATGGTGTTCTCCTCTGATCGGATGCCGAAGAGCGTGGACCGCGGCGCCTGCCACAGGTCGAAAGCGCAACAAATCGGCACATTGAGCGTTGTATGAGGGACTCGGGACATCCGGTCTGCGTCCGGGGCGGCCCGAAGCCTCCTTGCCTCGCTCTCCAGACTATACCCCTAGGGGGTATCAAGGCGAGCGCCGGGCGCCGGGCGCCGACGCCTCTCGTGCCCGCTCCTGCCGCGACCGCAGGACGAGGACGCGGAGCCAGCAGACCCCGACCAGGGTGGTCGCCACCGTGCCGCCCACCGAGATCAAGGTGAAGAGGTGCTGCTGCCGGCCGGTCGGGTTCTCCAGGAACCCCCGGGCCGGAATCGAATCCACCTGCCCGTCACCGGTGACCCGCGCGACCAGCCAGACCGCGATACCCCGCATCGAGTCCCACAGGGCGTGCAGGACGGCGACTCCGAGGAAGGTTCCGACGACCGCCGGCGGGAAACGGAACCGGCCGTTCACCTCCCGGTGGACCAGCAGGACCCCGCCGGTGATCGCTGTCCACAGGCCGTGCCCGAAGGGGGAGAGCACGCCGCGCAGCACCTCGGTCTCCAACAGCGCGCGCAGGTTGATGCCCTCCAGCGTGACCGCCGCGTCGAAGGCGTACCCGGCACTCTCGAACGCCGCGAAACCGAATCCCACCGTGCCGCCCAGCACCAGCCCGGCCCTGCGGCCCCGGATGGAGTGGTGGCGGCGGAGGACGAACATCAGGGCGCCCAGCTTCACCGCCTCCTCGATCAGGCCCACGCCGAGGTACAGCCAGGCCGAGGTCTGGTGCAGCAGGTAGTACTCCAGGACCGAGGCGCCCAGCACCCCCAGGATTCCGCCGGTCAGGAACGAGCCCAGGATCATCGACGGCCCGAGGTCCTCGCCGTGCCGCTCGTACGCCCACAGCACGAACGCGGCCGGCACGAGAAAACTGCCGAGCAGGATCAGCGTCGGCAGCAGCGTGGAGTTCTCGGTGAGGTACGTGGCCCCCGCGGCGAGGGCCCACGAGACGGCCCCACCCCAGAGGCAGCGCCGCCACAGGCCGGGACGCGGCCGGGGTGCGCCAGGCGGGCCGGGCGGCGGGCCGGGCGGAGGTGTGGGCGGCTGCGGGGGTGGTGGGTCGTCGGGGGAGGACGAGTTCACGTCGGCTCCTGGTGGGGGGCCTCCCTGCTCCCGGGAGGGGATCGGGAGGGTGCGATCTCCCGGCTCCCGGAAGGGTGACCGGGACGAGTTGGGAGGGGGCAGGAGGGGATCGGGAGGAGAGGATCGGGCTGGATCGGTTGATGTCGTGACGGTCGGGGTGAATCGGGCGGGATCCGTAGACTATGGGCTGCGTCCTGGCGCGTCAGGGCCGCAACACGAAGGGCGTGTCGTCGGAGCGCGGCGGTCGTTGGTGGGGCATGTCGTCGCACCGTTTGGGATGTTCCGGGGCATATGCCAGTGAGCGATGGCCCTGCTGCTCCCCGCACCGCGCCTCGCGTCGTGGCGTGTCCCGTGCCGTGCGGTCAGGTGGAACCCGGGGTGCGGGAGAGCCGGTTCGCCTCGTCGAGCAGCGGGTTCAGGTAGCGGAACATCACCGTCTTCAGCTCGCGGGCGTACGCCTCCCGCTCCTCGCCCTCGTGCGTCATGATCAGGTCGATTCCGGCCTTGAACAGCTGGAAGGACATGGTGCCGACGCGCTGTATCTGTGCGTCGGGAAGCTCCGGCAGGTAACCCGCGAGGAGCGCCTCGACACGGGTGAGCATCGCGTCGTGCACGAGGTCGTGCTTCTCGGTGATGCGGCCGGGCACCTCGCCGCCGTGCATCAGGACGCAGAACGCCGGATTCTCCGTGTTGAAGGCGATCAGCGGATCGAGCACCGCGTCGAGCAGGCGGTCCAGCGCGAGTTCGGAGTGGCTCAGGGTGATGGCCTCGCCGTACGTCTCCTGCCAGCGGTGCAGGAGGCGGTCGCCGAGTTCCACGGCGATCGCCTCCTTGTTGGGGAAGAACTGGTAGAGCGTGCCGGGCGAGACGCCGGCCTCACGGGCGATGGCATTGGTGCTGGCGGCGGTGTAGCCCTGTGTACGGAACACGTCGGCGGCGGCGGCGAGCAGCTGGGCTATCCGGGCCTCGCCGCGCGCCTGGCGGCGGCGGGGGGCCGGGGTGCTCCCGGCTTCGTCCGGGGCGGCGCCCGTGCGTGCTCCGTCCCGCGCCCCCGGTCCCTGTGCGCTCGCTCCCTTTGCGCGCGGTCCCTGTGTGCTCGATCCCTTCGTCGTCGATCCCTTCGTCGTCGATTCCTCGGCGGTCGATTCCTTCGCCGCCGCGGCGGCGGCCCGCTCGGTTCCGGCCTCAGACATGGTTCATCCCCAGCCCTCGAGAGAGTGATTGACAAACACGAGCGGGCACTCGCATTCTTGAGAAACGCGAGCGACCACTCGTGTTTGCCAGTCTATGTGGCAGTGGCCGGCCCGTGCTGCCTCGCGCAGCCCGGGCCTGGTGGAGGGGGCACCGCATCATGTCTGTAGTCGAGAGCCCGCGGCGGCTCGGTGGCTGGACCCGTTTCGTAACGGCGCGGCCTCGGCTCGCCCTGCTCGCGGCGCTCCTCTTCACCGCGCTCGCCGTGTTCGCGGGGAGCGGTGTCGGCGACCAGATGGGCAGCGGCGGCTGGGAGGCCCCGGACGCCGAATCGACCTGGACGACCCGGGTGCTGGAGAAGGAGTTCCCCGCCTCCCAGCCCAACCTCCTGCTGCTGATCGACAGCGGGCGGGCCTCGGTCGACGACCCGGCGGTGGTGGCCGAGGCCTCGCGCCTCACCGCACGCCTGGCCGCCCAGGAAGGGGTCACCGGCGTCGGCTCGTACTGGCAGAGTTCCGCCCCCGCCCTGCGCGCCCGGGACGGACACGAAGCGCTGATCGCCGCCCACATCACCGGTCAGGAGAAGGGCTCCGGAGAGACGCTCGACCGGATCGCCCCGCTCTTCGAAGGGGAGCACGGGCCGGTGAAGGTCTCCATCGGCGGTCTGGTCGCCGCACGGCACGAGATGCAGTCGATCATCCAGCAGGACCTGCTGAGGGCGGAGTTGGTCGCCCTGCCGGTCACCCTCGTCCTGCTGGTGATGGTCTTCGGCAGCGCGGTGGCGGCCCTGCTCCCCCTCGGCGTCGGCATCGTGGCGATCCTGGGGACCAGTGCCGTGCTGCGCGGCGTCACCGAGCTGACCGACGTCTCCGTCTTCGCCCAGAACCTCACGACCGCCCTCGGTCTCGGACTCGCCGTCGACTACGCCCTGTTCATCGTGCGCCGGTTCCGCGAGGAGATGGCCGCCGGCGCCGACCCCCGCTCCGCGGTCGGCATCACCCTCCGTACGGCGGGGCGCACCGTGCTCTTCTCCGCGCTCACGGTCGCGGTTGCGCTCTCCGCGATGCTCGTCTTCCCCCAGTACTTCCTGCGCTCCTTCGCGTACGCCGGAATCGCCGTGGTGGTGCTGGCGGCGGGGGCGGCCCTCATCGTCCTTCCGGCCGCGCTGGTGCTCCTCGGCCCCCGGGTCAACGCCCTGGACCTGCGGCGCGCGCTGGACCGCAGGAGAGGTGTCCGGAAGGCGGAGCCCGGGACGGCCGGCCGGGGGTGGGCCCGTCTCGCCGCGCTGGTGATGCGCCGCGCCCCGGTCTTCGCCCTGGTGACCGCGGCCGCGCTCGTCCTGCTCGGACTGCCCTTCCTGGGCGTGCGGTTCGGTATGGCCGACGACCGCCAGCTCCCCGCGGACTCCGCGTCCCGCACGGTGCAGGACCACATCCGGGAGGCCTTCCCCGGGTCCCCGGGCGGCAGCCTCACCCTCCTCGTCCGAGAGCCCGCCACCCCTGCCCAGTACGCGGCACTCCGTGAGCGGATCGCCGCCACGGAAGGAGTGGCACGGGTGGACGGTCCGCTGACGGCCGGAGATTCCGCCACCTACTCCGTGGTGCCCGAGGGCGAGGCGGCCGGGCCGGAGGCCCAGAAGCTCGTCCACGACCTCCGCGTGCTCGACGCACCCGTCCATGCCTCGGTGACCGGGACCGCCGCCGTACTCGTCGACTCGAAGGACGCCATCGCCGAACGGCTCCCCTGGACGGTCGGCATCATCGCCGTGGTGACCCTGCTCCTGCTCTTCCTGCTCACCGGCAGCGTCCTGATCCCCGTCCAGGCGGTCGTGCTCAACGCCCTCAGCCTGACCGCGATGTTCGGCGCGGTCGTCTGGGTCTTCCAGGAGGGCCACCTCTCCGGACCGCTCTCCTTCACCAGCACCGGCGACATCGAGACCACCCTGCCCGTGCTGATGTTCTGCGTCGCCTTCGGGCTCTCCATGGACTACGGCGTCTTCCTGCTCTCCCGCATCAAGGAGGAGTACGACCGCAGCGGCGACCACGAGGGCTCCATCGTCTTCGGACTGCGCCAGACCGGCGGGCTCATCACCGCAGCCGCGGTGATCCTGGCCGTGGTGATGGTCGCCATAGGGACCTCGCGGGTGACCAACACCAAGATGCTCGGACTCGGCATCGCCCTGGCCGTACTGATGGACGCCATGGTGGTGCGCAGCCTCCTGGTCCCCTCGGTCATGAAGGTGATGGGCCGCGCCACCTGGTGGGCGCCCGCCCCGCTGCGCGCCCTCCACCGAAGATTCAGCCTCGACGAGGGAGCGGCACCCGCCCCGTCCGGGCAGGGAGCGGGGATGGTCGCTTCCGTGCCGGGCAGCCGTGGGGCGGCCGTTGGAAGCGGGGTGACAACCTCGTCCGACCCGGGCCGGACCACGATCTCCAACGGCAGTTGACGCCCCATCCGGTGCGGCGCGACAGGGCGGCGCACCGTACCGTGCCCACCGGGCGCAGCACCGGGCGCAGCACCGGGCGTTCCAACGGGACGCGAGACGCGACGGAAGGGCGGGGCCATGCGAGCAGTGGTGTTCGAGGAGTTCGGTCAGGAGGCACGGGTACGTGAGGTGCCCGATCCGGTCCCCGCCCCGCAGGGGGTGGTGGTCAGGGTCGAGGCGACCGGGCTGTGCCGCAGCGACTGGCACGGCTGGATGGGCCACGACGAAGGAATCACCCTCCCGCACGTGCCGGGCCACGAACTCGCCGGAGTGGTCGAGGCGGTCGGAGCCGGAGTCGTCGGCCCGCGCCCCGGCGACCGGGTCACCGTCCCGTTCGTCTGCGCCTGCGGTCGGTGCGCGGCCTGCGCCTCGGGGGCGCAGCAGGTGTGCGAGCGCCAGACCCAGCCCGGCTTCACGCACTGGGGCTCGTTCGCCGAGTACGTCGCGCTGGAGAACGCCGACGTCAACCTGGTGTCCGTGCCCGAGGAGCTCTCCTTCGCCACGGCGGCGGGCCTGGGGTGCCGGTTCGCCACGGCGTTCCGCGCGGTCGTCGGTCAGGGCCGCGTCGCGCCGGGGGAGTGGGTCGCGGTGCACGGCTGCGGTGGGCTGGGGCTCTCCGCCGTGATGATCGCGGCGGCCGCCGGAGCCCGGGTGGTGGCCGTGGACGTCTCGGCCGCCGCTCTGGACCTGGCGAAGTCGTTCGGGGCGGCGGCGTGCGTGGACGCCTCGGCCCACCCGGAGGGCGCGGACGCCGTCGTCCGTGAACTCACGGGCGGCGGGGCGCATCTGTCGCTCGACGCCCTCGGTTCGCCGGTGACCTGCGCCGCTTCCGTACGCAGCCTGCGCCGGCGCGGACGCCATGTGCAGGTCGGGCTGTTGCCGACGGCGGCCGGGGACCCGGTCGTCCCGATGGCACGCGTGATCGCGCTGGAACTGGAGATCCTCGGCAGCCACGGAATGGCCGCCCACGACTACCCGCCGATGATGGACCTGGTCCGGGCGGGGACCCTGCGCCCCGACCTCCTGGTGACCTCCACCATCGGTCTCGCCGAGGCCCCCGCGGCGCTCGCCGCGATGGGCGGGGCCCCAGGAGCGGGGGTGACGATCATCGAACCGGGGCGCAGACGCCACGGGTCGCTCAGCGGGTGACCGCTCAGCCGGTGAGCGTGCGGACGCGGTTGCGGTTGCCGGGCCGGCGGGCGACCCAGTGGCGGACGGTGTCCGGGTACCAGTAGGGCCGGCCGTCCCGCACCTGATCGGGGTCGGGAAGAAAACCATGCTTGCGGTACGAGCGCACGGTGTCCGGCAGGACCCGGATGTGCGCGGCGATGTCCTTGTAGGACCAGAGCGTGCTGTCCGTCATCGAGTGTCGCCTCTCTGCGCGTTGCCGCACCGCAGCGGTGGTGAGGTAGTGAAGGGGGCCGCGGTGCCCCGGCTGACGATCGGTCAGCGGTGATCTGTCGAACGACCGGGAGCGCCGGCCGACGGGTGTTGTCGCGCAGCTGTGACGCATGCCGTACACAACCGGCACATGTCCCACGAAGGCGGGCGGGGCGAGGCCCGGCGGCCCGGTGGTCCGGCGGCCCGGCGGGTGGACGGGGCCCGGGGGCCGTGGGACCGGGGCGCCGGTGGTCGGGACGGCCGGGGCCGGTCGGGACGGCCTCTCGGCCGGTCAGGCGTCGGGCAGCCCCACAGCGTGCACGAATGCCTCGGCGAAGGCGTCGCACATCTCCTCGACGGAGGGGATCTGGAGGCCGGGTACGAGTTCCAGGGCCGGCCGGAGCAGGAGGTGCATGAGCAGGGGGTTCGACATCTGGTGGATGAGGGCGATGAGCGGCAGGTCGCGGATGCGGCCCGCCGCGACCTCGGAGGCCAGCCACTCGCCGATGCTCGCGTAGAGGCGCGGGATCGTGTGGCGTGCGAGGACCTGCGTCGCGTCGTCCCCCGGGCGGGCCAGGACCTCGGCGAGGATCGCGGGGAGCACCCGGGGTTCGAGGCCGACGACGTGTGCGAGGTGCGCGTAGATCCCGCGGACCGTACTCCGCAGGTCCCCGGGGTGGGCGGCCAGGACCGCTTCGATGTTCACGAACGGGCCGTACCGCTCGAAGATGGCCTGCATCACCCCGTCCCGGCCACCGAACGCGGCGTAGAGGCTGTGCACCGAGCACTCGGCCGCCGCCGCGACGCGTTCGAGGGAGAGCGCGGCCAGGCCGTCGCTGCTGATGAGTGCGGCTCCCGCTTCGACGGCCCGCTCGCGTACGGGCCTGTGGCCACCGGGGTCGACCCCGGCGGCGCGGACCGCCTCGTCGAGGGCGTGCCGGGCGCCCCCGAGGCGGCGTAGCAGGGTGCTGCGGGAGATACCCGCTTCCTGGGCGATGGCCTGCATCGACACGTCGGCGACGGCCGTCTTGCGTGCTCGCGCTGCGCGGAGGGCCGCCTCGACCAGGTCGGACGGCACCTGGACAGCGGGGTGAAACTCTTCGTTTGACACATGCATCAATGTACCTTGTATTCTTGTATCAGTTCCTGTGGCGGACGTGTGCGGCGTGCGAACCATCGCCTTGTCGCACTCTGCCGCTCTCTGCCGCCGAGCCTCGTGCGAAGCGTGACGTCCGGCCGTCGCCGGTGCGCCCGCGCCTTTGTCCCTTCTCCTCCCGGCCACGTACATCGGCCACGTACATCGGCCACGTACATCGGCCACGTACATCGGCCACGTGCATCGCGACGGGTACGCGCGTCGCGACGGCCCGCCAGGCATCCACCCACCGGCCCATCGCAAGGAAATCCGCCATGACCCAGCAAATCACCCCGCCCGCACCCGCCGGGCAGGCGCGCAAGCTCCTGGCCGTGGTCGTGGGCCTGGTCGCCGTCGTGATCCTCATGCTCTGCGCCTTCGCCCTGCCCTCGGTCAACAGCGGCCCGCACGACCTTCCCGTCGGGGTCACCGGGTCCGCCCAGGCGACCAGGGCCGTCTCCGGCGCACTCTCCGGCGACGAATGGAACGTCACCACCTACGGCGACGAGGGGGCCCTGAAGGCCGCGATGGAGAACCGCGACATCATGGGCGGCATAGCACTGACCCCAGGGCACGTGACCGTCTACACGGCCACCGCCGGCGGGGCGCAGCCAACCGCCGCGGTGACCGCCATGGGCAGCGGGATCGCGCACCAGCAGCAGGCCGAGGTGACCGTCACCGACCTGAAGCCGTTCACGGCCGACGACCCGAAGGGCGCTGGCTTCGCCGCCGCGGCGTTCCCCATGATCTTCGGCGGCATGATTCCCGCGGTGCTCCTCACCCGCCTCTTCCCCGGGCACGCCGGACTCCGCCGCCGTCTCGTCGGAGGTGCCGTCTTCGCCCTGCTGGCCGGATTCGCGGTCACGGCCCTCCTTCAGTTCGGCACGGGTTCTCTCGACGGCGACTACGTGCTCAGCGGCCTCGGCCTGTCCCTGGGCATGGCTGCCCTGGTGATGACCCTGCTCGGGCTCGAAGCGCTGCTGGGCATGGCCGGTTTCGGCCTCGGCGCCGCCGTGGTCATGCTGCTCGGCAACCCGCTCTCCGGACTGGCCAGTGGGGCCCACTGGCTGCCGGACGGCTGGGCCACGCTCGGGCAGATCCTCCCGCCGGGCGCCTCCGGAAGCCTGCTGCGCGCCAACGCGTTCTTCGGCGGCACCGGTGCCGGCGCGCCCGCCCTCGTGCTCGCCGGCTGGGCCGTGTTCGGCCTCGCCCTGATGCTGATCGCGGACCGGCGCGGCCACCGGGCCCCCGCCGCCGCGCCGGCACCGCAGGCGCAACTCGTATGACCTGAACGGCTGTCCGTACCGGAAGGCGGAGGCGGGGGCGGGGCACCACGTGCCCCCGCCCCCGCCTTTTCGCCGTCATGGAGTCATGAGGTGGGCGGCGGCGTGCCGCAGGAGCGGAGGTAGGCGCGGGTGCGGCGGGCGATCGGCAGCGGGGCGTCCGGGGCGCAGGGGTACATGTCCTGCTCGACGATCGCGAAGAGGTCGGTACCGAGCGCGCGCGCCGCTTCGAGCACCGGCTCCAGCGCCGGTACGCCGCGCGGCGGTTCGCACATCACGCCCCGGGCGACGGCGGGACCGAAGGGCAGCTCCTCGGCGACCACCTTCGCCAGGACCTCGGGATCGACCTGCTTCAGGTGGAGGTAGCCGATCCGTTCCCCGTACGTCCGCAGCAGGGCGACGCTGTCGCCGCCGCAGTACGCGTAGTGCCCCGTGTCCAGGCAGAGGGAGACGAGGCCGGGGTCGGTGGCGTCGAGGAACCGGTTGACGTTCTCCTCGCTGTCGATGTGGGTGTCGGCGTGCGGGTGGACGACGATCCGCAGCCCGTACCGGTCCCGCACCTCCCGGCCGAGCCGCTCGGTCTGGGTGGTGAGGTCGCGCCACTGCGCGGGGGTGAGCGTGCGGTCCTCCAGTACCTCGCCCGTCTTGTCGTTCCGCCAGAACGACGGGATGACGACGAGGTGTTCCGCGCCCATCGCCCGGGTCAGTTCGGCGATCCCGGCGACGTGCTCCCAGGTCCGTTCCCAGACCGCCGGCCCGTGGTGCAGCCCCGTGAACACGGTCCCGGCGGAGACCGAGAGCCCCCTGCGCCGGGTCTCGTCGGCGAGCCGGGCGGGATCGGTGGGCAGATAGCCGTACGGGCCCAGCTCGATCCACTCGTACCCCGCCGCCGCGACCTCGTCCAGGAAGCGCTGCCAGGGCACCTGCCGCGGATCGTCCGGGAACCAGACGCCCCAGGAGTCGGGTGCCGAGCCGATACGGATACGGGAGGGGGCGGGTGCGGATCGGGTCATATCGGCCACCCTCGGCCCCTGTCCCGGTGGAGTCAAGGGCGCGTTCGCATGTCCCGGCCAAATGTTGACGGTGTTTCGGGGTAGGGCTGTCCCCGTGATCCGTGGCGGATGCCATGCGCGGCGGATGTCACGCGCGGCGAATGTCAGCGTGGCGGACGTCATGGGTGGCGGACGGGATCCGTGGTGGGTGTGATCCGTGTGGAGGCGATCCGGGCCGGATCGTTGCGCGGCGTCGGAAAGGATGTGCATGCCTCAGCCGTACGACCTGATCACCATGGGCCGGATCGGGGTGGACCTCTACCCGCTGCGGACGGGGGTGTCCCTCGCGCAGGTCGACGCCTTCGGCAAGTTCCTCGGGGGCTCGCCCTCCAACGTGGCGGTGGCCGGCGCCCGGCTCGGACTCCGTACCGCCGTCGTCACCCGTACCGGACGGGACCCCTTCGGCGTGTACCTGCGCGCGCAGTTGCGGGAGTTCGGGGTGGACGACCGGTGGGTGGGCGAGGTGGCCGCGTACCCGACTCCGGTCACCTTCTGCGAGCTGTTCCCGCCCGACGACTTCCCGCTCTACTTCTACCGCCTGCCCAAGGCGCCCGATCTGGAGATCCACGCGCACGAACTCGACCTGGACGCGGTGCGCGCCGCCCGGATCTTCTGGGTCACCGGCACCGGCCTGAGCGCCGAACCCAGCCGTACGGCTACCCTCGCCGCCCTCGACGCCCGTACGGGCGGTCCCGGAACGGCCCCGGCGCCCGGCGTACCGGAGCGGCGGCCGGTCACCGTGTTCGACCTCGACTGGCGGCCGATGTTCTGGGAGGGCGGCGACGCGGACCCCGAGGCGCCCCGCCGCTACCGGGAAGCCCTCGCGTTCGCCACCGTCGCCGTCGGGAACCTGGCGGAGTGCGCCGTCGCCACCGGGGAGCGCGAGCCGTACGCCGCCGCCCGCGCGCTCCTCGATGCCGGGGTCGAACTGGCCGTCGTCAAACAGGGGCCCAAGGGGGTGCTCGCCGTCCACCGTGACGGTACGGTCGCCGAAGTGCCCCCGCTCCCCGTGCGCGTCGTCAACGGACTCGGCGCGGGCGACGCGTTCGGCGGGGCCCTCTGCCACGGGCTGCTCGCCGGATGGGAGACCGAACACGTGATGCGGTACGCCAACGCGGCCGGGGCCATCGTCGCCTCCCGGCTCGCCTGCTCGTCCGCGATGCCCTTCCCCGCCGAGGTGGAGGCCGCCCTCGCCCGCGGGGAGGTCGCCCCGGACGGGCCCGAACCCGGACCTGACTCCGGGCCCGAATCCCCGTCCCCGACGGGGACGGGCACATGACCCCCGCCGCCTCCTCGCTCGCCGACCTCGTACGGCTGCGCGCCGAGCACCCGGAGGCCATCGAGGAGGCCGCCTCCCACAGGCGCCGCAGGCCCCTCGCGCGCCCCGGCGAGCAACTGCTCATCCTCGCCGCCGACCACCCGGCGCGCGGAGCGCTCGCCGTCGGCGGCCGGGCCCTCGCCATGGCGCACCGCTACGAACTCCTCGAACGCCTCTGCCTGGCCCTCTCCCGTCCCGGCGTCGACGGAGTGCTCGCCACCGCGGACATCGTGGACGACCTGCTGCTCCTCGGCGCCCTGGAGGACAAGGTCGTCATGGGCTCGCTCAACCGGGGCGGCCTCGCGGGAGCCGCCTTCGAACTGGACGACCGCTTCACCGGCTTCCGCCCCCTCGACCTCGCCCGGCGCGGGTTCGACGCGGGCAAGCTGCTGCTCCGCATCGACCACGAGGACCCCGGCTCCCTCGACACCCTGCACACCGCCGCCCGCACCATCGACGCGATGGCCGCCCACCGGCTGCCCGTCTTCGTGGAGCCCTTCCTCTGCCACCGGGAGGACGGCCAGCTCCGTACGGACCTCAGCATCCCGGCCGTCACCACCGCCATCGCCGTCGCCTCCGGGCTCGGCGGCTCGTCCGCGTACACCTGGCTGAAGGTCCCCGTCACCGAGCGCCCCGAGGACATGGCCCGGGTGATGGAGACCTCCACGCTGCCCGCCGTGCTGCTCGGCGGCGAGGTCGGCGACGACCTGGACGGGGCGTACGAGAAGTGGCGCGGTGCCCTGCGGCTGCCGACCGTGCGTGGCCTCGTGGTGGGCCGGGCGCTGCTCTACCCGCCGGACGGCGATGTCGCGCAGGCCGTCGACACGGCGGTCGGGCTGCTCCGGCCGTGCGCCACCGGCGAGGGAAGGGAGACACCATGACGACGCACCACGACACCGACGCGGCGCACCGCCGCCCCCTGCACCTGAGAGGCGGCCCCGAAGACGCCCCGTACGCCCTGGACATCGGGCCGGAGAGGGCGGGATGGCAGCGGTCGAGCCTTCGGGTGCTCGACCTGCCGCCGGGCGGAGTTCACACACTCGTCACCGGGGAGAGCGAATGGATCGTTCTGCCGTTGACCGGCGGCTGTACGGTGCACACGGCAGGTGACATCTTTGAACTCACCGGCCGTGAGAGCGTGTTCAGCGGGGTGGCCGACTTCGCGTACCTACCGCGCGATGCCACCGCACAGATCTCCTCCGGCGCGGGAGGCCGCTTCGCCCTGGCAGGAGCGAAGTGCGAGCGACAGCTCCCCGCTCGCTACGGCTCCGCGCCGGAGGTACCTGTCGAACTGCGCGGCTCCGGCACCTGCGCCCGGCAGGTCAACAACTTCGCCGCCGCCGGCACCTTCCACTGCGACCGGCTCATCGCCGTCGAAGTCCTCACCCCGGCGGGCAACTGGTCCTCCTACCCGCCGCACAAGCACGACGAGGCCGAACCCGGCGTGGAGTCGGTGCTGGAGGAGATCTACTACTTCGAACTGGAGCGCGGAGGCCCGGGCTACCACCGGGTCTCCCCGTCCCGCCCCGGTGGCGCGGACGTGCTCGCCGAGGTACGCGGCGGCGACGCCGTCCTCGTCCCCGACGGCTGGCACGGCCCCTCCATCGCACCCCCGGAGGGCGCCCTCTACTACCTCAACGTGATGGCCGGACCGGACGAGGAACGCGCCTGGCTGATCCGCGACCACCCCGACCACGCCTGGATCAGGGAGACCTGGGACCCCCGGCAGGCCGACCCCCGGCTCCCGATGTACGCCGCACCGGAGGAACGCAGGTGACCGTCCGTCTGACCACCGCACAAGCCCTGATCGCCTTTCTCGCCCGGCAGTACACCGAGCGCGACGGAGAGCGGCAGCGGCTGATCGGCGCCACCTGGGGCATCTTCGGCCACGGCAACGTCGCCGGCATCGGCCAGGCACTCCTGGAGTACGGCGGCTCCAAGGACGCCCGGAGCCCCGGCTCCCGGATGCCCTTCCTCCAGGGCCGCAACGAACAGGCCATGGTGCACGCGGCCGTCGGCTACGCCCGGCAGTCCGGGCGGCTCTCCGCCCACGCCGTCACCACCTCCATCGGCCCCGGCGCCACCAACCTCGTCACCGGCGCCGCCCTCGCCACCGTCAACCACCTGCCCGTCCTTCTCCTCCCGGGCGACACCTTCGCCACCCGCCCCGCCGACCCGGTGCTCCAGCAGCTCGAAGTCCCGTACGCCGGGGACGTGTCGGTCAACGACTGCCTGCGGCCGGTCTCCCGGTACTTCGACCGGATCACCCGCCCCGAGGCACTGATCCCCGCCGCCCTCCAGGCCGCACGGACCCTCACCGACCCGGTCTCCACCGGCGCGGTCACCCTCGCGCTCCCGCAGGACGTACAGGCGGAGGCGTACGACTGGCCCGAGGAGTTCTTCGCCGAGCGGGTCTGGCACGTACGCCGCCCCGCGCCCGACCCGGACGAGCTGGACCGGGCCGTCCGGGCGGTGCGGGCCGCCCGCCGGCCGCTGCTCGTCGCGGGCGGCGGGGTGCGGCACAGCGCCGCCGAGGAGGCCCTCGCCGCGTTCGCCGCGGCCACCGGCGTCCCCGTCGCCACCACCCAGGCGGGCAAGGGCACCCTGCGCCACGACCATCCGCAGGACGTCGGCGGCATCGGCCACACCGGTACCGCCACCGCCGACGGACTGGCCCGCGAAGCAGACCTGGTGATCGGCGTCGGCACCCGCTGGACCGACTTCTCCACCGCCTCGGCCACCCTCTTCCCCGACCCGGCGACCCGGTTCGTCAACCTCAACGTCACCGGGTTCGACGCCCACAAGCAGGCCGCCCTCCCGCTCGTCGCGGACGCCCGTACCGGCCTCGAAGCGCTCGCCGCCGCCCTCGGCGCCCACGGCCACCGGGTCGACCCCGGCTACGAGCGCGCGTACACGGAGGGCAAGGCGCGCTGGGAGGCCCGGGTGGACGCCGCGTTCGCCGCCCCCGATCCCGGCGCCGCACCCACCCAGACCCAGGTACTCGGACTGCTGGACGCCCTCGTCACCGAGGACGACGTCCTGATCAACGCCGCCGGCTCGCTCCCCGGCGACCTGCACCAGCTGTGGCGGGCGCGATCGCCCCGGCAGTACCACGTCGAGTACGGCTACTCCTGCATGGGCTACGAGATCCCGGCGGCCATCGGCGTCCAGCTCGCCGCCCCCGGCCGCCCGGTCTGGGCGCTCGTCGGCGACGGTACGTACCTGATGAACCCGACCGAGATCGTCACCGCCGTCCAGGAGCGGCTGCCGGTCAAGCTCGTGGTGCTCGACAACCACGGGTACGCCTCCATCGGCGGGCTCTCGGCGGCCGTCGGCGGCGAGCGCTTCGGCACCGACTACCGCCACCGGGCCCCCGACGGCGCGTTCACCGGCCACCCGCTCCCCGTCGACCTCGCCGCCAACGCCGCCTCCCTCGGCATGCGGGCCCTGCGCGCCCGTACCGTCGGCGAACTCCGCGCCGCCCTCACCGAGGCACGGGCCGCCGACCACCCCGTCTGCGTCCACGTCGCACTCGCCCCGCCGCCGTCCGCCCACCCCGGAGACCGCACACCCGACGGAGTGCCGGGCCCCCCGCCGGCGCAGGCGTGGTGGGATGTGCCCGTGGCCGAGGCGGCCACCCGCCCGGCGGCGGTGGAGGCCCGCGAGGTGTACGACCGCCGACGGGCGACCCGGCACCGCCGCCTCTGAAGCCCGAGCCGCTGTCCGTCCGTGAGTCCCCGAAACCGATGCAGCCCGGGAAGCTTCCGGGAAACTCCGGAGCCCGGGAAGCCCGGGAAGCCCGGGAAGCCCGGGAAGCCCGCGAAGTCCCCCAGGTCCCCCAAGTCCCCGAAGTCTCTGAAGCCCGAAGGAGATCGTCATGACCAGGACCGTCCACCACTGGATCGGTGGCAAGACCGTCGAGGGCACGTCGGGCGCGTACGGCCCGGTCACCGACCCCGCGACCGGCGCCGCCACCACCCGCGTCGCCTTCGCCTCCGCCGAGGAGGTGGACGCCGCCGTCACCGCAGCCAAGGCCGCCCACGCGACCTGGGGCCTCTCCTCCCTCGCGGCCCGCACCGCCGTCCTGTTCCGCTACCGGGCCCTGCTCGACGCCCACCGCGACGAGATCGCCGCCCTGATCACCGCCGAACACGGCAAAGTGCACTCCGACGCGCTGGGCGAGGTCGCCCGAGGGCTCGAGATCGTCGAGCTGGCCTGTGGCATCACCACCCAGCTCAAGGGCGAGCTCTCCACCCAGGTGTCCGGCGGGGTGGACGTCTCCTCGATCCGCCAGCCGCTGGGCGTCGTCGCCGGGATCACCCCGTTCAACTTCCCGGCCATGGTGCCGCTGTGGATGTTCCCGCTCGCCATCGCCTGCGGCAACACCTTCGTGCTCAAGCCCAGCGAGAAGGACCCGTCGGCCGCCGTGCTGCTCGCCGAACTCGCCGCCGAGGCCGGCCTGCCGGACGGGGTGCTGAACGTCGTGCACGGCGACAGGACCGCGGTCGACGCGCTGATCACCCACCCCGGCGTGGCCGCCGTGTCCTTCGTCGGCTCCACCCCGATCGCCCGCCACATCCACGCCACGGCCTCCGCGCACGGCAAGCGTGTCCAGGCACTCGGCGGTGCGAAGAACCACATGCTGGTGCTGCCCGACGCCGACCTGGACGCCGCCGCCGACGCGGCGGTCTCGGCCGCGTACGGCTCCGCCGGTGAGCGGTGCATGGCCATCTCGGCGGTCGTCGCGGTCGGCGCGATCGGTGATGCGCTGGTCGCCCGTATCAAGGACCGCGCGGAGAAGATCAAGATCGGCCCCGGCACCGACCCCTCCTCCGAGATGGGCCCGCTGATCACCGCCGCGCACCGCGACAAGGTCGCCTCCTACGTCGCCGGCGCCGCCGCGCAGGGCGCCGAGGTCGTCCTCGACGGCACCGGCCACACCGTGGAGGGCTTCGAGAACGGCCACTGGATCGGCATCTCGCTGCTGGACCGCGTCTCCACCGACTCCGACGCCTACCGCGACGAGATCTTCGGCCCGGTCCTCTGCGTGCTGCGCGCCGAGACGTACGAGGAGGGCGTCGCCCTCATGAACGCATCCCCGTACGGCAACGGCACCGCGATCTTCACCCGCGACGGCGGCGCCGCCCGCCGCTTCCAACTGGAGATCCAGGCCGGGATGGTCGGCGTGAACGTGCCGATCCCGGTCCCGGTCGGGTACCACTCCTTCGGTGGCTGGAAGGACTCCCTCTTCGGCGACCACCACGTCTACGGCAACGACGGGGTGCACTTCTACACCCGTGGCAAGGTCGTCACCACCCGCTGGCCGGACCCGGCCGACGCCCCGTCCGGCGTCGACCTGGGCTTCCCGCGCAACCACTGAACCCGCTCCGGAGATCTCCGGAGATCTCCGGAGATCTCCGGAGCACACGACGCGGCGCCCCGCGGCCGGATTGCCGCGGGGCGCCGTCGATTCGTCTCTGCCCGGCCGAACCGATTCGTCTCTGCCGGCCGGACCGATCGCCTCTGCTCAGCCGATCGTTTCTGCTCGGCCGTGCCCGGTCAGCGCGCGCCTGCCCGGGCCGTGCCGTACCACCTCGTCACCCGGTGGGGCCCAGCCCCTCCGGTGCGCTCAGCGGCGGTTGTCGCGGCCGTGGCCCCAGTTGTCGTCACGGTCGTGGCCCCGGTTGTCGTCACGGTCGTGGCCCCGGTTGTCGTCGCGGCCGTGGTCCCGGTTGTCGTCGCGGCCGTGACGGCCCCACGACTTCTCGTCGACCTTCTTGCCGCGGGAGTCGCGCAGCGTGGCGGTGTCGCTGTCGTCCCAGACGTAATTGTTGCGGTCCTGGTAGACGTCCGTGCGGCTGTCACGGCCCACACCGGTGTGGACGCGCACCGACGAACGGCCCGCGAGACGCAGGTCGAAGCGGTAGGTGCGGCGGCTCTCGTCGGTGAGCGTCCAGCCGCGCAGGTTGACGGCCTGACGGGACGTGTTGGTGACGGTCACCCACTCGTCGTTCAGCGAACGGTTGGAGCGGTTGTCGCGGCCCGGGCTGTCGTACTGGACCTTGCCCAGGACGACGGAGGAGCGCGGGGCGGGCTTGACGCGGTCGTGCCCGCGGTCGTGGCCGTCCGCGGAGGCCGGCAGCGCGGCTGCCGCCAGGAGGGCGCCGGACGCGAGGACAGTAGCGGTGATCCGTCGTGCGGTACGGGACATGGGACCCCTCGGTACAGGCCCGGACGGGGAGGTCCGGGCGGTTCTCGGCCCCGGCGTTCGCTGCCGGGAGCACAGACTCTGTCCGGATTCGCCGATGGCCGGAAGTCGCTCCGGAGCGCGGTTACACAGTGCAGACATTTCCGTTATGAACGGATGTAGCAGGCACTCGGCATAATCGTCGGGACCCTGTCAAAGAGTGCTCAATGCACCCACCCTTGTGCCGCATGGGTGAGATCGACTCCGTGTATTTCGCGCCCCACTCCGCTCCGCCTTGTGTGCGCGCTGTGAAGAAGGTGGAGGAACGTAACGGCAGTTATCGGTCAAATCGAATGGGCGTCTCCATGTTTCCGGCTGACTCGCCGAATCGTTCGAAGGGAGGCGGTTTTGCAGCGGCTGAACACCGGGAACGTGCCGGTCCGGGCGCCTATGCTCGCGGGATGGAGCAGAGGGAAGTCCTGAAGCGAGTGATCGGCATCCTCACCGAAGCCGGCGAGATCCAGCGGCTGCTCGAAGAGGACGTGGAGCGCGACGACGTCGACATGGAGGGCAGCGTCGTCACCGCCCTGCTGAACGAGACGATGCCGCGCATCGCGATCCCCGGGGACGCCACCGTCGAGGAGATGGCCGCCGTGATCGGCCGCGAGGTGGGCGGCGCGGTCGAGCAGCTGGTGGGGGCGTTCACGCTCGCCTACACGATGCTGGCGCGGGTGCACGACTCCGGCCAGACCGACGTCTCTTCCACCGACGTGCTCCGTGACCTCGCGTTGCAGGCCGAGAGCGGCCCCTCCGCCGACCCCGGGGACGACGCCACCGAGCACTGAGGGTTCGCCCGCCCGCGCGACTGCCGCACCGGGGAAAAGCCGGTGCGGCGGACCTGCGGGCCCGCGCACCATGGTCGCCATGACCGCACCGCAGTACGAGATCCGGGCCCGGCACACCGGTACCACCATCACCGTCCACCAGGCCTACTCGCCGCGCATCGGCCTGCCCGCCGCCCGCGACGGCCGCTTCCCGCCGGCCTGGAAGCGCGACCGGATGACCTGGATCAAGCCGAGCTTCCTCTGGATGATGTACCGCTGCGGCTGGGCCACCAAGGAGGGCCAGGAGACGGTCCTCGCCGTCGAGATCACCCGCGAGGGCTTCGAGTGGGCCCTGGAGAACGCCGAACTCTCCCACTACGTACGCGGACTCCACCCCGACCGCGTCGCCTGGAGCCGCAGCCTCCGCCGCGCCCCCGCCCGCGTCCAGTGGGACCCCGAGCGGGACCTGCGGCTGAACCCTCTCCCGTACCGCTCGCTCCAGCTCGGCCTGTCCGGCGAGGCGGCGGCGCGGTACGCGGACGAGTGGACCGTCTCCGTCACCGACGTCACCCCGCTCGCCCGGGAGATCCACCACCTGGTCCGCACCGGAGACCTCGACGCGGCGACCGCCCTGCTGCCGGAGGAGAGGCCGTACACGGAGGTTGCCGCGCCCCGGCCGTTTCCGACGCCCGTGTGATCACGGCGGCCGGGGACAGCCGCGGCGTCCAGGAAGCGGCGCGTTGCTGCTCACCGCCTGCTCGCACGGCCGAGCGGGCGGATCACGCGCGACCGGCGGCCGCACGGCCCAGTGCGCCACGGGAACGAGCGCTGCCGAGACGTCCGCGTTCAGGCAGGTGAAGGGTTCCGGCGGGTGCGACGGAGGTGAAGGGCGCGCTCACTGCTCCGTGCGGTCCGCCCCCTCGTCCTCGTCCACCACGCCCGGCAGCGCTCCCGGCAGCGTGAAGACGAAGCGGGTGCCCGAGGTGCGGGTGGTGTCCACGGCGATCGAGCCGCCGTGGTGCTCGACGATCTTCTTGCAGAGCGCCAGGCCGATGCCGTTGCCCTCGTAGCTCTCGCGGGTGTGCAACCGCTGGAAGATGACGAAGACCCGCTCCGCGTACTCGGGCGCGATGCCGATGCCGTTGTCGGTCACCGAGATCTCCCAGAACGGGCGCCGGCCCTCCGCGCTCCCCTCGCGGCCCGGGTTCGGCACCGGGCGCGCGGCGATGTGGATGGCGGGCGCGGTGCCGGCCGCACGGAACTTGATCGCGTTGGAGATCAGGTTCTGCAGTACCAGGCCGAGTTGCGTCGGCTGTCCGTGGACCACCGGCAGCTCGTCGTGGGTGACGGTGGCACCGGTCTGCTGGACGGCCACGTCCAGATCGCCGACCGTCCGCCGCACCAGGCCCGCCAGATCGACCTCCTGGTCGTCGGTGTGGAGCCGGCCGACGCGCGAGAAGGTCAGCAGGTCGTTGATGAGGAGCTGCATCCGGTTGGCGCCGTCGACGGCGAACGAGATGTACTGCCTGGCCCGGTCGTCGAGCTGCTCGGCGTACCGCCGCTCCAGCAGCTGGCAGAAGCTGGCCACCTTGCGCAGGGGTTCCTGGAGGTCGTGCGAGGCGACGTACGCGAACTGCTCCAGCTCCTCGTTGGAGCGGCGCAGTTCGACGGTCTGGGCGTCGAGCGCCGCCCGGGCCCGGTCCTTGAGTTCGAGGTCCTCCGCGAGCCGGCGTCGCATGGCGTCCACGTCGGCGGCGAGGATCTGGATGTCGGCGGGGCCGGTGGGGCTCAGCGCGTGGGCGTAGTCCCCGGAGGCGACCTTGCGGACGTCCGCCCGCAGCCGGTCCAGCGGCCGCTGCACGCCGAGGCGCAGGCCCGCGAAGGCCAGCGCCATCACCGCCAGCATCACGCCGGCGATCACGATGAAGACCGTGTTGCGCATGGTGCGCACGGAGGCCAGGTCGCTCCGTGCCCGGTCGCGCTCCGCGGCGATGTGCTCCTGCTGGACCCTGAGCGCGGTACGCAGCGCGTCGAACTGGGTCCGCCCGCTCTCCGCGCGCTCCTGGGCCAGGGCGGTGGGGTCCGCGGCGGCGGCGATGGGCCGGGCGACGGAGGCGTGCCACTTCTCGGCGAGCTCGCCCACCCGCGCGAGGTCGGCCGAGGCCCGTGCGTCGCCGGCCGTGAGGTCCTCCAGCTCCGCCATGGCGGTCTTCTGCTGGGCCAGACCGGTGCGGTAGGGGGTGAGGAACTCCGCGTCCCCGGCCAGGCCGTAACCGCGGATGCCCGTCTCCTGGTTGACCAGCGCCGCCTCCATGCGCACCGAGGAGATGAGTGCGGGGGACCAGCGGCCGATGAGCCGCTGATTGACCGCCGTGGACCGGACCAGGGCCCAGGTGCCGCAACTGCCGAGCACGAGCAGCACCACCAGGGCCACGGTGGTGCCCGTGACGAGCCAGCGGCTGGTGCTCCAGCCGGGCCGGTCCCGCTCCGGCCGGAGCTCGGCCGGCCGGAAACCCTCTTCGGCGCTCTGCACGGTGGTTTACCTCTCACTCGGCTGGGAAACGGTGGGTGGATCACGGGCTCCAGTACCCACCGGAGCGCGGGTCACCCTACCCCGCCGACAACGCAGGTTGTCGCGGGCCTCCCGCTCCGGCTACGGTGCGGCCATGACAGTGGAGACCTCGGCGCGTCCCGGGACCGACGAGCTCGCCGACCGTGCGCGCCGCGCGGTCGCGGACCTGGCGCAACGACTCGCGCTGGAGCCGGACGCCGTGCCGTACGGGGAGGACCGTGACGGCGACGGCACCCCGGCGGACGAGAACTGGACCGACCCGCTGGCCTCGCTGCGCGCGCTGGCCCTCCTCAGCCGTGCGGTGGACGAGTGCGCCGCCCGGGCGGCCCGCGCCGCCGCCGACGAGGGGGCCGGCTACCCGCAGCTGGGCAGCGCCTGGGGCGTCAGCCGGCAGGGGGCCCGCAAACGCTGGCCCGGCCTGGTCTTCACCCAACGACCCCCCTCCCGTCCCCTGCCCAACGATCACCGGAGCCCCCACATGAACGGCCTTGCCCCCCGGCGCACCTACACCGTCCTGCTCGTGGAGGACGACGTGGCCGACGCCATGCTCATCGAGGAGGCCCTGATCGAGCGCGGGATGGCGCGGGGCATCAACCGGGTCGACGACGGGGTGTCCGCCCTGGAGTACCTGCGCGACCCCGCGAAGGACCGGCCGGACCTGATCGTGCTCGACCTCAACATGCCGCGCATGAACGGCCGTGAGCTGCTCGGCGTGCTCAAGAACGACGAGCAGCTCTCCAGCATCCCGATCGTGGTCCTCACCACCTCGGCCGCGCCCGACGATGTCCAGGACGCCTACACCCAGCACGCCAACGCCTACGTGACCAAGCCGGTCAACCTGGACGACTTCGTGCACACCGTCCAGAGCATCGACAGCTTCTTCCTGGAGACCGCGGTCCCGCCCCAGCACCGTCTGGACGGCTGAGAAAGCCCCAGCACCGCCTGGACGGCTGAGAACACCGGCCCCCGGGGCGCGTACCGCGTCCGCAGTACGCGCCCCGGGGGCCGTACCTCTCAAGGAGGCCGGGCGGTTCCGCCCTCCGGCCCGGGGAACGACCGTCGCCTCCCTCTAGGGTCGTGACATGGAGACCTCTACCGCACGACGGCTCCGGTGGCCCCGCGCGCGCGGCCGATGGGCGGCGGCCGTCGCCGCGCTCGTCGTGCTCGCCGGCGCCGGCACCTGGACCGCCGTGGCCGACGACGGCACACCCGCCGTGCACCACCAGGACCGGACGATCCGCGACGGCGGGGTGTCCCTGGACACCACGTACTTCACCGCCGACGGCGGCGGGCGGCGCCCCGCCGTACTGCTCGGCCACGGTTTCGGCGGCAGCAAGGACGACGTGCGCGCCGAGGCCGAGAAGCTCGCGGCGGACGGGTACGCGGTCCTCACCTGGTCGGCGCGCGGATTCGGTGAATCCGGCGGAAGGATCGGCCTCAACGACCCCGGTGCCGAGGTCGCGGACGTCTCCCGCCTCATCGACTGGCTCGCCGCCCGCCCCGAGGTCCGTCTCGACGGCAAGGGCGACCCGCGCGTCGGTGTCACCGGCGCCTCCTACGGCGGCGCGGTCTCCCTCCTCGCCGCCGGGTACGACGACCGCGTGGACGCCATCGCGCCCGTCATCACCTACTGGAACCTCGCCGACGCGCTCTTCCCGGACGGGGTGTTCAAGAAGCTCTGGGCCGGGATCTTCGTCAGCAGCGGCGGTGGCTGCGAGAAGTTCGAGCCGAAACTCTGCGCGATGTACGAACGCGTCGCGGCGAGCGGCGCACCGGACGCCGAGGCACGCGCCCTGCTGACGGAACGCTCGCCCTCCGCCGTCGCCGGCCGTATCGACGTGCCCGCCCTCATCGTGCAGGGCCAGACCGACTCGCTCTTCCCGCTCGGCCAGGCCGACGCCATGGCGAAGGCCGTCTCCGGCAACGGCGCACCGGTCTCCGTCGACTGGATCGCCGGCGGCCACGACGGCGGCGACACCGAGGACGCCCGCGTCCAGGACCGGATCGGCGCCTGGTTCGACCGCTACCTCAAGGACGACAAGGGCGCCGACACCGGCCCCGCCTTCCGCGTCACCCGCACCGGCGGCGTCGACTCCACCGACGGGGCCGCCCTCACCCGCGGCGCGAGCACCGACACCTACCCCGGACTGCGCGGCGGCGCCCAGGAGTTCGCCCTCAAGGCCACCGGCTCCGGTCCGGACACCCCGAGCACCGGATCCACCGGAAGCGGCCAGGGCTCCGGAACCACCGCGAGCACGGGGAACACCGCAGCCGCCCCGAACACCGTGACCGTCCGCAACCCGGCCGGGGGCAGCCCGCCCGCGATCTCCGCCGTGCCCGGACTCGGCGCCGGACTCTCCCAGCTCTCCTCCCTCGGCGTCGGCCTCTCCCTGGACTTCCCGGGCCAGCACGCCACCTTCGACAGCGCCCCGCTGACCTCCTCGGTGCGCGCCACCGGCACCCCCACGGTGAAGGTCACCGTCAAGGCCCGCACCGGCGACGCCGTCCTCTTCGGCAAGGTGTACGACGTCGCGCCGGACGGCAAGCGCCAGGAGCTGCCCGCCCAGCTCGTCGCCCCCTTCCGGATCACCCCCGACCAGCAGGGCAAGCCCCTCGACCTGACCCTGCCCGCCGTCGACCACGCCTTCGACGCCGGACACCGCCTCCGCCTGGTGCTCTCCGCGACCGACCTCGGCTACGCGTCACCGGCCGAGCCGAACACGTACACCGTGACCGTCGACGGCCCGCTCTCCGTCCCGACCGACGCCGGACTGACCGCCGCGGCCGCCGGACTCCCCTGGTGGACCTGGGGACTTCCGGCCGCCGCCCTCCTGGTCGCCGCCGTGCTGCTGCTCACCGGGCGCCGCCGCACCGCGACGCCCGCCCCGGACCCGGCGCTCGCGGGGGTACCGCTCCAGATCTCCGGGCTCGCGAAGAAGTACGCGGGCGCCGCGGACCGTTACGCCGTCAAGGACCTCGGCTTCCGCGTCGAACAGGGGCAGGTGCTCGGACTCCTCGGCCCCAACGGCGCCGGGAAGACCACCACCCTGCGGATGCTGATGGGCCTCATCACCCCGGACGCCGGCGAGATCCGCGTCTTCGGCCAGGCCATCCGGCCCGGAGCCCCGGTACTCTCCCGCGTCGGCGCGTTCGTCGAGGGCGCCGGCTTCCTGCCGCACCTCTCGGGCCGCGCCAACCTGGAGCTGTACTGGCAGGCCACCGGCCGCCCCGCCGAGGACTCCCGCATGGACGAGGCGCTGGAGATCGCGGGCCTCGGCGACGCGCTCGCCCGGGCCGTGCGCACCTACTCCCAGGGCATGCGCCAGCGCCTCGCCATCGCCCAGGCCATGCTCGGCATGCCGGACCTCCTCATCCTCGACGAACCGACCAACGGCCTCGACCCGCCCCAGATCCGCGAGATGCGTGACGTGATGATCCGATACGCGGCCGGCGGCCGGACCGTCATCGTCTCCAGCCACCTCCTGTCCGAGGTCGAACAGTCCTGCACCCACCTCGTGGTCATGGACCGGGGACGCCTCGTCCAGGCCGGCCCGGTCGCCGAGATCACCGGCTCCGGCGACATGCTGCTCGTCACCACCGCCGAGGAGGTCACCGAACCGGTGCTCCGCAAGGTCGAGGCCCTCGCGGGCGTCGCCTCCGCGGTCCGTACCGAGGACGGGCGGGGGCTCCTCGTACGGCTCGACGGCGCCACCACCGCCGGACTGATCACCGAACTCGTCCGGCTCGACGTGCCGCTCACCGGCGTCGGCCCGCACCGCCGCCTGGAGGACGCGTTCCTCACCCTGATCTCCGGAGGCTCCGCATGAGTGACGTCCTCACCGGCCCAGGTACGGGCCCCGGCTCCGGCCCCGCCCGGACCCCGGAGGCGCCCGGCGCACCCGGCTACCACCCCCGGCGCACTCTCCCGCTCCGCGTCGAGGCGATGCGGCAACTGCGGCGCCGCCGCACCCTGCTCATGGGCGGGGTCCTCGCGGCCCTCCCGTTCATCCTGATCGTCGCCTTCGCCATCGGCGGCACCCCCGGCTCCCGGGGAGGGTCCGGGGCCGACCGGATCAACCTGATGGACACCGCCACCGCCTCCGCGGCCAACTTCGCCGCCGTCAACCTGTTCGTCTCGGCGGGCTTCCTGCTGGTCGTGCCGGTGGCGCTGTTCTGCGGGGACACCGTGGCCTCCGAGGCGAGCTGGTCCTCGCTGCGCTACCTCCTCGCCGCCCCCGTCCCGCGCACCCGGCTGCTGTGGAGCAAGCTCGTCGTCGCCCTCGGCTTCAGCCTGGCCGCGATGGTGCTGCTCCCGCTGGTCGCCCTCGCGGCCGGAGCGGCGGCCTACGGCTGGGGGCCGCTCCAGCTGCCGACCGGTGGCGAACTCGCCCAGTCCGCAGCACTGCCCCGGCTCGCGCTGGTCGTCGCGTTCATCTTCGTCTCCCAACTCGTCACCGCCGGACTGGCGTTCTGGCTGTCGACGAAGACGGACGCACCGCTGGGCGCGGTGGGCGGCGCGGTCGGCCTGACCATCGTCGGCAACGTCCTGGACGCGGTCACCGCGCTGGGCCACTGGCGCGACTTCCTGCCCGCGCACTGGCAGTTCGCCTGGGCGGACGCCCTCCAGCCCCAACTTGAGTGGGGCGGCATGATCAAGGGCTCGGCCGTGTCGGTGACGTACGCCCTGATCCTCTTCGCCCTGGCCTTCCGGGGATTCGGCCGGAAGGACATCGTGTCGTGACGCCTCCGGTCCACCGCCCGGAATGACTCCCGCGCGCCGCCCGAAGCCGCTCCGTGAGGACATCGTGCCCGGACCCTGATGTTCCGCGTCCCGGACGCCCCTCGGCAGCTCTCCGTCACCGCATCGAGATTCATCCGCAACCGGTTCGACGGCTCCCGGCGGCCCCCTCGCGCGTCACATCCACAGATGCCGACGACATGGGGGCCAGAGATGAACCACGGCACATCGATACGCCCGGCGGGCCGGGCACGGGCGGGCGCGGCGCTCGCCGCCCTGCTGGTGAGCGCCGCACTCCTCGCCGGATGCTCGGCCGCGGGCGGCGGCTCCTCGTCCGACGGAACCGCCGCCGACGCGCGCGGCGGTTCCGTCACCGGCGGCGGCCCCGCGCCCGCCCCGGCGGCCACCTCCGGCGACGAGGCGGCCAAGCAGGCGCAGCGGGACGAGGCCGCACCCGACTACCTCTCCACCTTCGCGCTCGACGTGGACACCGCCAGCTACGGATACGCGCGCCGCGTCCTCGGCGACGGGCAGCTCCCCAAGCCGGAGACCGTACGGCCCGAGGAGTTCGTCAACAGCTTCAAGCAGGGGTACGAACGCCCCAGCGGCAACGGCTTCTCCGTCAGCGTCGACGGAGCCGCCGCCGGGGGAGGGGCGGACGGCTGGTCCCTGCTGCGGGTCGGACTGGCGACCAGGGCCGCCGACGACACCACCCCGAGGCCGCCCGCCGCACTCACCTTCGTCGTCGACATCTCCGGCTCCATGGCCGAGACCGGCCGCCTGGACCTGGTGCGCACCTCGCTGGCCTACCTCACCGAACAACTGCGCGACGACGACTCGGTGGCCCTGGTCACCTTCAGCGACAAGGCCGAGACGGTGGTCCCGATGACTCCGCTGCGCGGCCACCGGACGAAGATCCGGGAAGCCGTCGAGTCGCTGGCCACGGCGAGCTCCACCAACGTGGCGGCAGGGGTGGAGCGCGGCTACGACGAGGCCGTGGAAGGCCGCCGCGAGGGTGCGACCAACCGGGTCGTCCTGCTCTCCGACGCCCTCGCCAACACCGGCGAGACGGACGCCGACGCGATCCTGGAGCGGATCGGCACCTCACGCCGCGAGTACGGCATCACCCTCTTCGGCGTCGGTGTCGGCAGCGACTACGGCGACGCGCTGATGGAACAACTCGCCGACAAGGGCGACGGCAACACCACCTACGTCGCCGACGAGGCCCAGGCCCGCAAGGTCTTCGTCGACCAGCTCCCCGCCCACGTCCAGCTGCGCGCCCGCGACGCCAAGGCACAGGTTGCGTTCGACCGGGAGACGGTCCGGCAGTTCAAGCTCATCGGCTACGAGGACCGGGCCGTCGCCGACGAGGACTTCCGTGACGACAGCGTGGACGGCGGCGAGGTCGGTCCCGGGCACACGGTCACCGCGCTCTACGCCGTACGCCTGCGCGAGAAGGCCTCCGGCCATGTCGCCACCGCCACCGTGCGCTGGCTCGACCCGGTGACCCGCAAGGCGCGGGAGGCGACCGGCTCGGTGGAGACCGGAGCCATCGACGGAGCGCTCTGGGGCGGCTCCGACGAGCGCCTCCAAGTGACGGCGGTGGCAGCCTACTTCGCCGACATCCTGCGCGGCGGCACCCTCCCCGGCACACCCGCACTCGGCGAACTCGCCTCCCGGGCGCGGAAGCTGGCGGCGGAGACCGAGGACAGCTCGGTGAGCAGGCTCGCCGACGCCATCGGCGAGGCCGCCGAGCTCAAGGGCGCGGCGGACGACCTGCCGGACGCACCGGCCGAAGGCGAGATGGACTGAACGGGGGCGTCACGGGGAGGGCCGGCCCCTGCGGTTGCCGGCGCTCCCCGCCGTTTCCCCTTCTCACACGTTCGGGACCTTGAGCTTCGCCCAGCTCTCCTCGCCCGGGACGCCGTCGGCCGCGTCGCCGACGTACCCGAGCTTGCGCTGCCAGGCGGCGTACGACGCACGGTCGGACGCCGACCAGCTGGGCCCGGGCCCGACCGCGTACAGGTCACAGCCCTCCGCCACGAGCCGCTTGCCCATGGCGGTGATGATCGGACTGTTCCGCCCGACGGTGAAGAACCCGGCCCCGGGGAACGGCTCGTACGGCACCGGGATCGGCCCGTCCGGGCCCGCGCCGAGCCGGACCGCGACCCGGTCGCGCATCGCGGTCATCGGGAAGCCGCGCGGGTCCACCTTCCCCGGCTGCCACTCCAGGTGCCCGATCACCGAGCGCTCGGACCACTTGTGGGCGCGGCAGAGCGCCGCCGACGCCCGCTCGATCGCCAGCAGTTGGGCGGCCGGCCAGGGGTCCTGGCCGTCGCCGAGGTTGATGCACTCGAAGCCGTAGAAGTGGGTGTTGCCGTCCGTGTTGGCCTCGTTGTCGGCGGGCAGCTCCGCCGCCTCGGCGACCACCGCGCGCAGCACGTCGTCGTCGCCGAGCCCGGCGTGGTTGGCACGGCCGTTGCCCACCAGGTGGACCGTGCCCTCCTTGTCGATGACCCCGTGGCAGAGCGGCCCGGGGAGGTCGGAGCGGCCGGAGTAGCAGAGCTCCACGGAGCTCGCGACGCCGGAAGTGACGGTGTGATGGATCATCACGCCGTTGACCGGGCCCCAGGGGCCCTTGTGATCGCGGTTGTTCGTGCGCCAGCTCTTGTACTCCACCACCTTCAGCCCCTCGTCGCGGAGGGCCTTGAGCAGGGTGTCGGCGGACAAGGGGGTTGCCATGGTGGTGCTCCCTCGGTGCTTCGTCTGCGCGGTCGTGCGGAATGCGTTCGTGCGGCCGCATCCGTACGAACGCGGTCGTACGGATGCGGCCGCGCGGTTTGCGGCCGTAGGAACGCGGTCGTACGGATGCGCCCCTACGAGGGTGTTGTGCCCCTCCGTAACCGGCTCCCAACCCTCGGTCACCGGGTGAGGGGGCGCGCAGCGTATCGCGGCCCGCCCCGCCCCCGCGGCCGAAGAGCCCGAGCCCCGCCCTACCGGGTGACCCGCACCCGCGTACGCAGCGGCAACTCCGCCGAGGAGCGCCCCACCGCGAACTCGTACGACCCCGGCAGCAGCGTCCAGCCGTCCTCCACGGACCGCCACACGGCCAGTGCCTCCCGGGGTACGTCCAGGGCGACGACGGCCGAACGGCCCGGCTCCAGCGTCACCTTGGCGAACGCCTTGAGCTGCGAGGGGGGTTCGCCCGCCGCCGCCGGGAAGGTGACGTAGAGCTGTACGACCTCGCTGCCCGCGCGGGACCCGGTGTTGCGGACCCGCACGGTCGCGCGGTGGCCGGAACCGGCCCGCGCGACCTTCAGCTCGGAGAGGGCGAAGGCGGTGTACGACAGGCCGTGGCCGAACGGGAAGAGCGGCTGCTCGCCCGACTGCGCGTACCAGCGGTACCCGACCGCCAGCCCCTCGTCGTAGTAGACCTGCTTGCCGTCGCCCGGGAACTCCACCGGCCGCTTGGCCGGCCCCTGCGTCTCCGTGGCCGGGAAGGTCTCGGGGAGCCGGCCGCCGGGCTCCGCGTCGCCGAAGAGCATCGCGCCGACCGCGTTGCCCTGCTCCTGGCCCCCGTACCAGTTGGCGATCACCGCCGGAACCTCCGGCAGCCACGGCATCAGCACGGCCCCCGAGGTGTTGAGCACCACGACGGTACGGGGGTTGGCCGCGGCGACCGCGGCGATCAGCTCGTCCTGGTCGGCTGCGAGGGACAGGGTGGAGCGGTCCATGCTCTCGGCCGTCACGTCCACCACGACCACCACCGCCACCTCCGCCGCGGCCGCGGTGGAGGCCGCCTCGGCGATCAGCCGGTCCTGCCCCGGCTGGTGGCCCACCCGCAGGCTCGCGGTCCCGGAGGTGTGGCGGTAGGTGACCTCGATGGAGTGCGGGCCCTCCGCCAGGGTCACGAAGCCGTTCTGCACCACCTCGGCGCCGGTCGCGTAATCCGCGACCACCGTCCCGTCGACGGTGAGCACCACCGCTCCGCCGCCGCTCAGCGAGAACCGGTAGCGCCCGGTGACCGACGCCGTGTACGTACCGCTGTACCGCGCGGACCAGGCGCCGGTCCGGCCGCTCACCGGGGGCGGGGCGGCCGTCCAGTCGAGGCGGTCGGTGGTCGTGGTGGCGATGACCGTGCCGGTGAGGTCGGCCGAGGCGTAGTAGACCGCCCGCAGGCCCGGCCCGAGCGCTTCGGGGGGTACCGCGGGCAGGGCGCCGACCCCGAGGGTGCCGCGCGCGTACGTCACCGGGATGCTCACCGGGGCGTTCGCGGCGCGGGCCGTGATCCCGGCGAGCGGGGTCACCACCCCGCCGTACGGGTTCACGCTGCCCGAACCACCGCCGTGCGACCGGTAGCCCGCCCCCGCCGCGTCCCCGATCACCGCCACGGACCGGGGAGCGGCGAACGGCAGCACCCCGCCCGCGTTCTTCAGCAGCACGCTGCCCTGGACCCCGATCCGACGGGCCAGCAGCCGGTTCTCCTCGGTGGAGACGACCGTGTCCAGCAGCGTCAGCGGATCGGGGAGCGGGTGGTCGAACAGCCCGACCCGGTACATCGCCGTCAGCACCTGCACGGCCATCGTGTCGAGCGTCTTCCCGGTGACCGCGCCCCGCGCGACCGCCGAGGCGAGCGCCGTACCGAGGTACGTCGACCCCGGCATCTCCGTCGTGGACCCCGCCTCGGCGGTCCGCACCGTGCTGTGGGTACCGCCCCAGTCCGACATCACCATGCCGTCGAAGCCCCAGCCGTCCCGCAGCACGTCCTGGACCAGGGTGCGGTTCTCGTGCGTCCACACCCCGTTGACCTTGTTGTACGCGGTCATCACCGCGCCCACACCGCCCTGTTGGACGGCGGCACGGAACGCGGGGAAGTAGATCTCGTGCAGCGCGCGCGAGGACACCACCACGTCGATGGAGTGCCGCAGCGTCTCCTGGTTGTTGGCCGCGAAGTGCTTCACCGTCGCGATGACGTGGTTCGACTGGATGCCCCGTACGACGGGCGCCGCCAGCGCGGCGTTGAGGTGCGGGTCCTCCGTGAACGTCTCGAAGGACCGGCCCCACCGGGGCGTCCGCAGGATGTTGACGCACGGCCCCAGAGCCACGTTGTGCCCCTTGGCCGCCTGCTCACCCCCGTACGCCCGCCCGTACGTCTCGGCCGCGGCCGGATCCCAGGTCGCCGCCAGCGCCTTCGAACAGGGCCACTGGGTCACCCCCGTCGACCCGTTCCCCACCCCGCTCGGCCCGTCGGCCAGGATCGTCGCGGGGATGCCGAGCCGCTCGTTGCCCGGCACCTTGCCGATGTACCCGGGCCGGGCGACGACCTCCTTGACGTTCACCCCGTGCAGCAGGGCGATCTTCTCCTCCGTCGTCATCCGCGCGACCAGCTCGACCGCCTTCGCCCGGGCAGCCGCCGACCCGGGCTGCTTCACGGGGCCCACGGACACGGGCGCGGCTCCTTCGGCGGCCGGGGCTCTGGAACCTTTCGAGCCCTGGGAGCCCTTGGCGCCCTTGCTGGTTGCCCCTGCCCCTCCGTCCTTGTCCGAGGCGGCGGCCCCGGGGCCCATGGCCCCGAACCCGGCGGCGAGCGTGCTCGCACTCCCCAGTCTCAGCAGCGAACGACGACTGACCCGCATGGCCTCTCCCGGTGTTGGATGCCAGGAACCTAACGGCCGGTGACGCGTGGTCCCGGGAGGCACCAGCGGTGACGCCGGTCGCGGTACACCGATGCAGCCACGCGCGACCGGGGCCGGGGGTGGTCCGTCGCGTTCACGGTCGCACGGCGCCGCCGACGCCGTGCGACCGATCACCTTCTCAGGTGCAGGGAACGCCGTTCAGGGCGAAGCCCGTCGGGGCGCTGCCGGGCACCCCGGTACCCTGGAATCCGAAGGACGCCGAACCGCCGGGTGGGATGGCCTTGTTGTGGCCGGCGTCGGTGGCCGTCACGGTCGTGCCCGTCTGCGTGGCGGTCGCGTTCCACGCGCTGGTGACCTTCTCGTCGCCGACGAAACTCCAGGTGAGACGCCAACCGTTCACCGCGGTCGTGCCGGTGTTGCGGAGGGTGACGTCGGCGGTGAAGCCGCCGCCCCAGGAAGAGCCGACCTTGTAGGTGACGGCGCAGCCGGCGCCCGGAGCGGGCGTCGGGGTCGGGGTCGGAGTGGGTGTCGGGGTCGGAGTGGGCGTGGGGGTCGGTGTGGGTGTGGGTGTCGGGGTGGGCGTCGGTGTCGGGGTCGGCGTGGGTGTCGGGGTGGGCGTCGGACCGGACCCGTCCGGCAGCGCTCCCCACTGGCGTACGTCCCCCTCCAGCAGCACCAGATTCGGCGCGTCCGCCGGGGTGGCGCCCGGTGTGGTGGGCAGGCCCTGGAGCGACCAGTCGTTCGACGGGTCCCAGGCGCCCGAGGAACTGATGCGGAACTGGACCTCCTTGCGGTACGCCGACTGCCCGGCCGGCGCGATCACCGTGTTCGAGCAGTCCACGCTCACGTAGTACACGTCGCCCGCATACCGCGTGGGGCCGCTCGCGGTACCGCACTGGTTGTAGTTGGTGGTGACCGTGATGCCCGCCGGCGAGACCCCCGGTTCCAGCGTGAAGTAGTACCGCAGGGCGGCCTTCGTCAGCGGCCGGGCGGGCCAGGCCGACTTGTTCACCAGGTACGCCTTGATCTCGGTGAAGTTGCTCCCGGAGGCGTTCACCGACGCCTGCGCCAGCACCTGCGGCCCGTCCGGCTGCTCGGCCGGCGGGAAGACCGTGAGCGGGGCGCCGCCGTACTCGGCGTAGAGGCGGGCGAGCGCGCCGGTGAACGCCGCGTTGTAGTCGGTGGCGACCTCGTTGTTGGTGTAGTTCTGCCGGTCGTCGGTGTAGGCGTCGTCGGGTGCGCTCGGTCCGCCGACGAGGGCACCGTAGAGGATGTGGCGGCTCTCGGCCGGGCTGGTGATCTGGTCGGTCCACGAGCCGTGCGAGGTGCGGTGGTGCGGTTTGGTCGGAGGCGTGCTGCCGAAGCCGACGACGTAGCTGGCCCTGCGGGGGTTGTCGCCGAGCGCGTAGTCGATCTGGCGCACCGCGAAGTCGTGGTAGCGCGCCTTGCGGGTCGGGTCGCCCGTCAGCCAGTCGCTGTAGGAGAGCGCGGCGAACGCGGTGTTGGCCGCGTACCGGAGGGAGCCCCACGAGTCCAGCACGGCCTCGCCGCCGGGGGAGTAGCGGACCTTCGCGCCGTCCACCCCGGACGTCCACCAGTCCAGCCATCGGTTGGCGTCGTCGATGTACTTCTGCTTCCCGGTGATCTTGGCGAGCAGCACGTAGGAGCCGTAGGAGGTGTCGTCCCAGGAGAGTGTCCACCGGTAGGAACGGGTGGTGGTCTGCGGCTCGGTGGAGAGGCCGTCGTAGTACTGCTCGGCCTTGGCGAGATAGGCGGCGTCACCGGTGGCCCGGTAGAGCCAGACGGCACCCCACACCAGCTCGTCCTGGTACCCGCTCCAGGAGTTGTAGTACGACTTCGCGTCGGTGATGCAGTCGCTGTACTTGCCCCGGTAGGCGTCGGCGAAGGCGTACAGCTGCTTCGCGTGGGTGACCAGCTTCGCCGCGTAGGCCGGGTCGTCGTCGGAGAACAGCATCGAGGAGGAGGCCATCGCGGCGGCCGTCTGCCCGGCGAGGTCCGTACCGGGGCAGGAGGAATCGATCCGGTAGGCGGGCCGTGCCATCGGCATCACCTCCGCCGGACCCCACCACTTGTGGTCGTCGGCGCCGTTGCCCACCTGGCCGTACAGCACGTTCGGAGACGGGTGCGCCCTGACGAAGTAGTCGTTGACGAAGCGCAGACTGTCCTTGAGGTACTTCAGCTGCCCCGACGCGGCGTACGCGGCCTTCTGTTCGACGCCGCCCCAGGCCAGGACGGTGGCGCTGTACGCCATGGGCAGACCGAACTTGACGTGGTCGCCGGCGTCGTACCAGCCGCCGGTCAGGTCCAGACCGACGTCCTTGCCGTCGTCCAGGCCGGAGTCGCCGCGCCAGGAGACCCGGTTGTCGTCGGGCAGACGGCCGGAGCGCTGGGCCTCGTAGAAGAAGAGCGACTTCTGCAGCGCCTCGCCGTAGGCGAACTTGGGGGCGGCCGCGGCAGGGGTGGCGGCGAGCGGTGTGAGGGCGATGGCGAGCAGGGCGGTCACCACGGCGAGGGCGACGCCCCAGCGGGACCGCATCCCTGACGCGCGGCGTGGGCGCGGAAGCAGCCCGCGCCGTGGTCGCACAATCCGCTGCTCAGCATGTGCCTGACAAGTCATTGATGTCTTCTTTCCGTGGGGAGTGTCGGCCATGGGCAGCGGTGGCAAGGCGTGATGGGAGCGCTCCCGCGCCTCAGATTGCCGCGCTGCGAAACGAAGCGGCAATGTGTGAACACGCCACTTCCGCGCCGTGTGGCTGAAACTGTGCGGTCGTCGTCCGTCGGGTGGGCCCTCCGCCCCAGGCGCGCCGCGTGCCGCACGGTCGGACCGGGGTGGGTCGCCGTGGGGCCCCAAAATCACTTTCGTGTACGGGCGTTGACAGGAGGTCACACCGCTCTCACTATGGGAGCGCTCCCATAGGCGGGATCGGGCCGCCGGCCCGCATGTGCCCGACCGCACCGCGCTCACGTCCCGCCTTCCGCGCCGCCCGCGCGGAACGTTCCGCTGCCCGGACGGCGCTTCGCCGCCGCGCCGGTCGTTCGCCTGCTCATCGGCACCACCCGACAACCACTGACCCGCTCGTGACGACGGACCACCCAGTGAGGACTCCCATGCCAGTACCGCACGGACCCGGCCGCCCGGCCGCCACCGGCTTACGCCCCCTCGCGCGCGGCGCGGCCGTCATGGCCGTGGCCTCAGCCCTGCTGACGTCGCTGGTCGGTGTCGCGCCCGCCGCGTCTTCGGCGACCGCCGTCGCGGACGTGGACGTCCAGGTCAACGCCCAGGCGGCGCTGGGCCGGCTGTCCGACACCGCCCGCGGCGTCAATACCGCGGTGTGGGACTCGCACATGAACGATCCCGAGGTGGCCGACCTCATGAAGGCGGCCGACGTGGGCGCGATGCGCTACCCCGGCGGGTCGTACGCGGACATCTATCACTGGGAGACGAACACGGCGCCCGGGGGCTACGTCGCCCCGGGTACCGGCTTCGACTCCTTCATGGGCACCGTCGCCGCCACCGGCGCGCAGCCCATCCTGATCGCCAACTACGGTTCGGGCACGCCCGAGGAAGCGGCCGGCTGGGTCAGGTACGCGAACGTCACGAAGAAATACGGCGCGAAGTACTGGGAGATCGGCAACGAGATCTACGGCAACGGTCACTACGGCAGCGGCTGGGAGCACGACGACCACCAGGACAAGAGCCCTGGGGAGTACGCCCGCCAGGTGCGCGCCTACGCCGCGGCCATGAAGGCCGTCGACCCGACCGTCAAGATCGGCGCGGTCCTCACCGTTCCGGGCGAATGGCCGGACGGCGTGGTCGGCGAGGGGGATCCCGGTGACTGGAACAACACCGTGCTGCCCGAAGTGGCCGACGTCATCGACTTTGTGAGCGTCCACTGGTACGCGGGTGGATCCGACACCACCGCCGCGGACGCCACGGCCAGGCTGGCCAGGCTGCCCGGTGAACTGCGGGAGGTGCGCAGCCAGCTCGACCGGTACGCGGGCACCGGCTCACCGGGCATCGGCATCGCCCTCACCGAGATCAACACCAACACCGGTGGCGCTCGGCTCACCGCCCGTCCCAACGGACTCTTCGCCGCCGACGCGTTCATGACGGCTCTGGAGAACGGCGTGTTCAACGTCGACTGGTGGAACACCCACAACGGCATCGGCCAGATCACGACCGTCGACGGCGAGACGGACTACGGCGACATGGGGATGCTCTCCAGCGGTGCTTGCACCGGTGACGTGTGCGAGCCGGCGCCGAACACACCGTTCCACCCCTACTACGGCATGAAGATGACCAGCGAACTGGGCACTGCGGGCGACACCATGGTCGCTGCCGCGTCCTCCGCGCAGGACGTCTCGGCACACGCGGTTCTCCGTCGCGACGGGCGGCTGAGTGTCCTGCTCGTCAACAAGAACCCGGACGCCGCCCGGACCGTGGACCTCGCGTACGCGGGCTTCACTCCGGCCGCCACCGCTCCCGAGGCCAGCCGCTACGCGCCGGGCGACAGCGACATCACCGCGCTCGCCGCAGGGGAGGCGTCCACCTCACGGGTCACCGTGCCGGCGTCCGCCCTGCTCACCGTCACCCTCGAACCGCAGGCCGGCACCGGTCCGGTGGCCTCGGCCGCCGGAACCCCGGACACCCCGAAGCTGGAGGGGGTGACCGACACCACCGCTCGCCTGTCGTGGAGCAACTCGACGGGCGCCGCCCGCTACCTGGTCCAGGAGCGCGACGGCGCGCACACCCACCTGATCGGTGAGGCCACCGGCACGTCCGTGACCCTCCGGAACCTGCCCCCGGGCAGCACCCACACGGTCAACCTGCTGGCAGCCGACGCCTCGGGACGCCTCTCCGCCCCGTCCTCTCCGCTGACCTTCACCACCGGCTTCCCGTCGAACGCGGCCTGCGCGGTGACCTACCACCGTGACACGGGCTGGGGCAACGGCTTCGTGTCCACGGTCACCGTCCGCAACCTCTCCGACGTGCCGATCACCGGCTGGACCGTCGACTGGGACTGGCCGACCGGGACGCAGTCGGTGGCCTCCGGCTGGAACGCCACGTTCCAGCAGACCGGCTCACACGTGCGGGTGACCGCACCCGAGGGCGCGGGGCCGCTGGCCCCGGACGGCGGCTCGACGGTCTCCTTCGGCTTCGTCGGCGCCAACGACGGGCCCAACCCGGACCCGACGGCCTTCCGCCTCAACGGCACGGTCTGCTCCAGCGGCTGACGCTCGATCCGGGCGGTCCGGGCGGTCCGGGGGTCCGGGCGGTCCGGGGGTCCGGGCGGACCACCCGGTCCGGGCGGGAACAGGGCCCGCAGGCCGCGCCGAGCGGCAGGGGTGCCCTCGGTCACCCGCAGAAATCCGGTGACAGCCGTACAGCCCCGGTGTCCGACCTTGATCGCAGAGGGGGATGCCGGGGCTTCGTCGTCCCCACAGAAACCCGCCCCGACCAGCGAAAAGCCCTCCCGATGGGGAGGGCTCTCGACAGTGCCCCCGGCAGGACTCGAACCTGCGGCCAAGCGCTTAGAAGGCGCCTGCTCTATCCACTGAGCTACGGGGGCCGGGTGTGGGCCGTGGCGGGCGGGAGTCCTGTGGTGGGGGAGTCCCTCGCCGTGCCGGGACAAGGATAGGGCTCTTGTCGCGGTGTCCCGGTTGCTTCGCCTGCGTGGCACCTTGTGGAGGTTCGGTGAAGCGAACCGATAATCGCAGCTGGGTACGGATCGCGCACCGGTTTTCGGGCCGGATCGCGCGGGTGTTGTGCACTCGTTATGCCCGCGCTGTGCATGTCCCGCCTGCTCTCGGGGTGGAACCGCCGCGCACGGGTGGCCATACGCTTCAAAAAGGCGCCAAAAGCGGGCATTCTTCGCATGTGGTGACCATGGATGTACGGCCTCAGCTCATCGACGCACTCTCCGCCCTGCGCGACCGTGTCGCTGCCGTGCGTCTTCCACTACCGCTCCCCGGATCGGAGCGGGACCGTCAGACCAGGGACGAACTCCTCGCACAGCTCGACGACTACCTGCTGCCCCGGCTGAAGGCGCCCGAGGCGCCGCTGCTCGCGGTGATCGGCGGGTCCACCGGGGCGGGGAAGTCGACGTTGGTCAACTCGCTCGTCGGGTGCCGGGTCAGCGAGGCGGGGGTGCTTCGGCCTACGACCCGGACGCCGGTGCTGGTCTGCCACCCGGACGACCACCACTGGTTCGCCGACGTACGGGTGCTGCCCCAGCTGACCCGGGTCTGGCTGCCGCCGGGGCGGGGGGCCGGGGCGGACGGGATCGAGGAGGCGGGCGCCGGGCGGGTGCGGGGGGCCGCGCGGGAACTGCGGGTCGAGACGGCGATGAGCCTGCCGCGCGGGCTCGCGCTGCTCGACGCCCCCGACATCGACTCGCTCGTCGAACGCAACCGGGTCCTCGCCGCCGAACTCATCTGTGCGGCCGACGTCTGGGTGATGGTGACCACGGCGTCCCGGTACGCCGACGCGGTGCCCTGGCACATGCTGCGTACGGCGAAGGAGTACGACGCCTCGCTGGTCAGCGTGCTCGACCGGGTGCCGCACCAGGTGGTGGGCGAGGTCTCCCGCCAGTATGCGGCGCTGATGACCCGCGCCGGGCTCGGGGACGTACCGCGCTTCACCATCCCCGAGCTCCCCGAGTCGGCGGGCGGCGCCAGTGGGCTGCTGCCCACCACGGCCGTCGCCCCGCTGCGCGCCTGGCTCACCCACCGGGCCCAGGACCCCGCGGCCCGGCAGCAGGCGGTGGGGCGTACGGCGGCCGGGGTCATCGACTCGCTGAACGTACGGATGCCCGCGCTCGCCGGGGCCGTGGCCCAGCAGTACGCGGCGGCCGTACGGCTCACCGGCGCGGTGGAGGACGCGTACGAGAAGGAGGCCGAGCGCATCCGCCGCAGGCTCCGCGACGGTGCCGTGCTGGCGGGCGACGCCCGGACGCGCTGGCGCGGGTACCCGCTGGACAGTTCGGCCTGCGAGGTGCTGGAAGCGCTGGTGGAGAGCCTGGTCGCCCTCATCCAGTGCGCCGTCGCCGCCGCCGACGAGAAGATCCGTACGGCCTGGCGGCGGGATCCGGCCGCGGCGGGGTTCCGCTTCGAGAGCGCGGGCCGGGAGGGCGGCGGCTGGGGTCCGGCGGAGGACGTCGAGGGCCGGATCGCCGTGGCGGTACGTCGGTGGCGGCGGGTCGTCGAGGAGCTGGCCGAGGAGGAGGTGGGCCGGCTCGACCGCAGTGTGGCGCCGGACCCGGAGACCGTCGCCGCACTCCTCGCAGCCGCCCTGCTGGGCGGGCGGCGGGCCCGCACCGCGGGGGAGCAGCTCGCCGAACGCATCGGTGCGCAGGGCGCCCTGAGGCTGCGGGACAAGGGCGGGGCCCTGCTCACCAGCTATCTGGACCAGGTGCTGCGGGTGGAGCGGGAGCGGCGGCTCGCCCCGCTCGACGCGCTCGACATCGCCCCGGAGCCGCAGGCGGAGCTGATCGCCGCACTGTCCGTGTTGCAGAGGGAGAGGAGGCAGCGATGACTGCCGTCGTGGATCAGGACCGGGAGCAGGGCGATCAGGGCCGGGGGAGAGGCCAGGGAAAGGGGGGCGCGGGCGGCGGGGGCGACCGCGACGACGTGACGGCGCCCGTGACATCGGAAGCACCCGTGACATCGCAAGCACCCGAGGCGTCGGAGGACGATGGCGTGCCCGAGGCCCCCGCCGTCGGCGATCCGAAGGTGCCGGGGGCCGCACGCGTCGCCGACCGGCAGCCGGACCGGAACGCCGACCGGAAGCCGGATTGGAACGCGGACGGGAAGCCGGACTGGAACGCCGACCGGAAGGTGGACCGGAACGCGGACGGGAAGTCGGACCGGAATGCGTCGGACCGGAACGCGGACAGGGGCGCTGCCGGGCCGGTGGACGAGCCGGGTGTACAGGGTGTGAGGGGCGTACCAGGCGTCGTCCCCGGGGCACAGGCGGACGCACCCGCGTCGGCGGGCGACCCGTACCCGCAGGACACCGCCGTCACCCCGGCGGGCGTGGCCTCGCACTGGGACGACGGGCTCATCGCCCGCCGGGCCGCGGTTCGGGCAGCCAAGGCCGACGAGCGCGAGCCGGCGGTGCCCGAGGACGAACCGGGGCCCGAGGTGGAGGCGTACGTAACGTCGGGCGGCACGCTCCGGCCGCGGCTCGAAGCGCTGCGCGAGCTGGTCGGGCTGTCCCGCGCGCGGATCGACCAGGGGGCGCTCGCCGAGGCGGGCCGGGTGCTCGAAGAGGCTGCCGCGCGGCAGCGGCTCTCCTCCCGGCACACCGTGGTCGCCCTCGCCGGAGCGACGGGCAGCGGGAAGTCCTCCCTCTTCAACGCTCTCGCCGGAGCGCAGATCTCCGACACCGGCGTGAAGCGGCCGACCACCTCCTCCCCGATCGCGTGCAGTTGGACGGACGGGGCCGCAGGGCTCCTCGACCGGCTGGCGATCCCCGGACGGCTCCGCCGCAGGCCCCAGTCGGGGACGGCGGGGGCCGACGCGGCGCTCCAGGGGCTCGTCCTGGTGGACCTCCCCGACCACGACTCGGCCGCCGCCGGGCACCGGGAACAGGTGGACCGGGTCCTCGCCCTCGTCGACGCGGTGATCTGGGTCGTCGACCCGGAGAAGTACGGCGACGCGGCCCTGCACGAGCGCTATCTGCGCCCGCTCGCCGGCCATGCGGAGGTCAGCTTCGTCGTGCTCAACCAGATCGACCGGCTGCCCGGCGAAGCCGCCGACCTCGTCCTCGACGATCTGCGCCGGCTGCTCGACGAGGACGGCATGGCGGTGGGCGAGCACGGAGACCCCGGCGCCACCGTGCTGGCCCTCTCCGCCCTCACCGGCGAAGGGGTCGGCGAACTGCGCGAGTTGCTGGGCAAGTTCGTGCAGGAGCGTACGGCCGCACAGCGCCGGCTCTCCGCCGACGTGGACGCCGCCGCCGCGCGGCTGCGCCCGGTGTACGTCGCGGAGGGACGCTCCGGGCTGGGCGAGCGGGCCCGGGAGGAGTTCACCGACCGGCTCGCCGACGCGGTCGGCGCTTCGGCGGCCGGACAGGCGGCCGAGCGCGAGTGGCGCCGGAACGCGGGCCGGGCCTGCGGCACCCCGTGGCTGCGGCTCTGGCGGTGGTACGAGTCGACGCGCAGGCTCGGCGGCCTGGAGCGCATGGGACAGGTCCTCACCCCCGCACGGGAGGAAGAGGAGGCGACCGCGCGGCAGCGGGTCGAGCAGGCGGTACGGGTGGTGGCCGACGACGCCGCCGGAGGGCTCCCGGACCCGTGGGCCCAGGCCGTGCGCGAGGCCGCGTACAACGGGGCGAAGGGGCTGTCCGAGGCGCTGGACGAGCTGGCGGGGACGGCGGGTTCGGCCGTCCCCGCCCGAGGCCGGAGGGCCGGCGCCGGCGCGGCGGGGACCGGCACGGCGGACGGGCCCTCGGGGGCGGGCGGGGGCGGCCGTACGCGCGGCCCGGGGCGGTTCGGACGGAACCGGTCCCGGGGGGACGGTGCGGAGACCGGGGTCGGCAGCGTCCAGGGCTCGCCCGTGCTGCTCGGCCGGCCCGCCAAGCCGCCGCGCCCCAAGTGGTGGCCGGCGGCGGTCGTGGTCCAGGCGTCCATGACCCTCCTGCAGATCTTCGGAGGGCTGTGGCTGGTCGGTCAGATCGTCGGGGTGCTGGAACCGGGGCTCGTCGTCCCCGCGCTCGTGATGCTCGCCGGAGTCGTCGGCGGTCCGCTGGTGGAGTGGGCGTGCGCGGCCGCGGCGCGCGGTCCGGCCCGGCGGTACGGGCAGGAGGTCGAGCGGCGGCTGCGGGACGCGGCGGCCGGATGCGGTCGCGCCAGGGTCCTCGACCCGGTGGCCGCCGAACTCTCCCGGTACCGCGAAGTGCGCGAGCGGTACGGGGCGGTGACGGAGTTGTCCACAACCGGCCGGTAATCCACAGGCCCCGGCAGGATCTCCGCCCCTCGTCCAGCATGGAGTCCTTCGCACCGCCCAGCACGCGGGCGCGGTGGCGGAGGAGCGGCACGGGGAAGCGGGGAGAGCCTCGCGTACCCACCGGTGCGCGGGGCTCTCCCGCGTTCGGGTGGCGTACGCGGGCGGCCCGTCAACCCCGGCTGCTGGGCGGCACCCGGCGGGCTCGCCCGCACGGACAGGAAGCGAAGGCGGGGGACAGGACATGAACGAGACCTTGGTGACGCTGGTCGGCAATGCCGCGACGGGGGTGGAGTACCGGGAGACGGCCTCGGGCGGGATGGCGCGGTTCCGTCTCGCCGTGACACCCCGCCGCTGGGACCGGGAGAAGCAGCTCTGGGCCGACGGGCACACGAGTTTCTACACGGTGTGGGCCTGGCGGGGCCTCGCGTCGAACGTGGCCGCCTCCGTCTCCGTGGGCGAACCACTGCTGGTGCACGGCCGGCTGAAGGTCCGGGAGGAGGAACGCGAGGGCGCGCACCGGACGTTCGTGGACGTCGAGGCGGTAGCGGTGGGCCACGACCTGAACCGGGGCACCGCCGCGTTCCGGCGCGCGACGCGACGCGAGCCGCCGTTCGGCGCGGAGGCAGCGGAGGCAGGAGTGGGCGCGGGCGCGGGGGCGCGTGCGGGGCTGGTGGCGGAAGGTGGCACGGGCACGGGCACGGGCATGCGTGCGGGAGCGGGCGCCGGTGCAGGTGAGGGTGCTCGTACGAGAGCCGGCGCAGGGCCGCCAGGAGGGCCGGCGGGAGGGCAGGGAGGAGGCCCGGGAGGTGGGGCGGCAGGGCCGGGGGGACAGGACGCGGACGGTCCGGTTTTCGCGAGCGAACCGGTCGGTGACGGTCCCTCCTGGGAGCTCGGGCCCGTCGGCGGAGAGGGAGGCCATGCGGGAGCGGGAGAGGTTCCCCGAGCGGCGGCGGTGTTCACATGAGCCGACGACCTGTCAGAAACGGTCCGTGGAGCATGTGTCGAGATCTTGAGTGGGTCAGCGAGCGCTCGGTGCACGGTTGGTGACGGGGTGCTGATGGTTTTCGTCGCGCTCCGCGGGGCGGGAGTGGCGGCGATAACGATTGCGATTCGGAATGGTTGTGCGACCGTAAGACGGGGGAGCGGTTCTGGGCCCCGTCCATAGGATTCCCCCGTACTCATGGGCACTTGAGTCTTTCGGCGGGGCACTCCCCACACGCGCACCGAGCGCGAGGGCTCCGCCCCGGAGGGGAATTCTGTGACTTCTGCGTTTTCTGAGATTTCAGCGCTTCAAGATTCCGACATATCGTCCGACCCGGCCCTCGGCGCCGGTCGGGCCGCACGTCGGCCGCTGCGGGGACGGGGCCACGGGCTCGCCCGCCTGGCCTCCACCGCACTGGTCACCGGTCTCGTCGCGGCCGGCGCCCTCACCGGCGCGGGCGCTGCGGCGGCCGACGAGGCACCTCAGCACCAGGGTGGCGCGACCGCCGTCCTGGACGGGCTGAAGACGTTCGACAAGGCCGTCATCAAGACGCCCGGAGCGGACGACCAGCGGGTCTCCGCCGGTCTCTTCGAGATGACCGTCGACGGCGGCGGCAAGCTCAAGACCTACTGCATCGACATCCACAACCCCACCCAGCCGGCGGCGGAGTACAAGGAAACCCCCTGGGCGGAGTCCTCGCTCGGCAAGAACGACAACGCCGGCCGCATCCGCTGGATCCTCGAGCACTCCTACCCGCAGGTCGACGACCTCGCCTCCCTCGCCAAGGCGGCCGGCGTCGGCTCGCTCACCGAGGGCACCGCGGCCGCCGGCACCCAGGTCGCCATCTGGCGGTTCTCGGACAACGCCGACGTCACCGCGGTGAACAAGGACGCCGAGAAGCTCGCCGACTACCTCCAGGGCGCGGCCCAGAACTCGGCCGAGCCCCAGGCGTCGCTCACCGTGAGCCCCGCCGTCGTCTCCGGGCAGGCCGGCGGCCTGCTCGGCCCGGTCACCGTCCACACCGACGCGGCCGAGGCAGCGGTGGCCCCGCCCGCCGACGCCGTCGCCAGCGGCATCAAGATCACCGACAAGGACGGCAACCCCGTCTCGAAGGCGACCGACGGCACCGAGCTCTACTTCGACGTGCCGAAGGGCGCCGCGGACGGTACCGCCGCACTCACCGTGCAGGCCACCACCTCCGTCCCGGTCGGCCGTGTCTTCACCGGCGTGACGACCACCAGCCAGACGCAGATCCTGGCCGGTTCCAGCGAGTCCGTCGTCTCCGCGCAGGCCACCGCCACCTGGGCCGCCAAGGGCCCGGTTCCCGCGGTGACCGCACAGAAGAACTGCGCCAAGGGCAGCGTCGACTTCACCGTGACCAACAGCGGCGACCAGCCGTTCAGGTTCTCGTTCGAGGCCGGTACCGACTTCACCGTCGAGGCCGGTGGCACCAAGACCGTGTCGGTCCCGGTCGGTGAGGACAAGGCGTACGACATCACCCTCGGCGGTGTCGACATCGACTTCAAGCAGAACTTCAAGGGCGTGCTCGACTGCGTCACCGCCTCCACCCCCGCTCCGGGCGACGAGGGCACCGACACCCAGGCCGGCGCTTCGCCGAGCCCCGTCGCGACCGCCGCCGCCGCCGACACGACCGGCGGTGGTGAGGGCGACCTCGCCGCCACCGGTGGCTCCAGCGCGACCCCGGTCATCGCGGGCGTCGCCGTCGTGCTCGTCCTCCTCGGCATCGGCACGATGGTCTTCCTCCGCCGCAAGAAGGCGGCCGCCGGCGCCCAGTAGTGGCCGCCGGGTGCGCGCGGTGACCGCGCGCACCGCGCCGTGACGGTGCGGCGGCAGGAGTGCCGCACCGCCGCAGGACCGTACGACCGAAGGCCCCGGCCCCCGGATTTCCCGGGGGTGCGGGGCCTTCGCGCGTACCTGGAGCCGCCGCGCGCACCCGGGGTCTCCCCGCACGTGCCCGAGGCGCCCCGATCGCACCCGCCCCCGCCCCGGTCGCCCGACGGCGCTTCCAGCGGCTTCCAGCGGCTTCCGGCCGCTGCCGGCGGCGTCTCGTCCGGCGATGTCGCCTTTGCCGCCGCTCGTGGCCCCCCGCTGCCGTCCAGGTCAGCGGCCCCGGGTGGGACGGGTTTCCCCCGTGGGCTTGTCGTCAGGCAAGATGGGGTGTATCTGCCCACACCTCTATTGCTGCCGGACGGTTTCTCTTGGCTGAGTTCATCTACACCATGCGCAAGACGCGCAAGGCGCACGGCGACAAGGTGATTCTCGATGACGTCACCCTGAACTTCCTGCCCGGCGCGAAGATCGGTGTCGTCGGCCCCAACGGCGCCGGTAAGTCCACGGTGCTGAAGATCATGGCCGGCCTGGAGCAGCCGTCCAACGGTGACGCCTTCCTCTCGCCCGGCTTCAGCGTCGGCATCCTCATGCAGGAGCCGAAGCTCGACGAGGAGAAGACCGTTCTGGAGAACGTCCAGGACGGCGCCGCCGACATCATGAGCAAGCTCAAGCGCTTCAACGAGGTCGCCGAGCTCATGGCGACCGACTACTCCGACGCGCTGCTCGAAGAGATGGGCAAGCTCCAGGAAGACCTGGACCACGCCAACGCGTGGGACCTGGACGCCCAGCTGGAGCAGGCCATGGACGCCCTGGGCTGCCCGCCCGGCGACTGGCCCGTCACCAACCTCTCCGGCGGCGAGAAGCGCCGTGTGGCGCTCTGCAAGCTGCTCATCGAGGCGCCCGACCTTCTGCTCCTCGACGAGCCCACCAACCACCTCGACGCCGAGTCGGTGAACTGGCTGGAGCAGCACCTCTCGAAGTACGCGGGTGCGGTCGTCGCCGTCACCCACGACCGGTACTTCCTCAACAACGTCGCCGAGTGGATCCTCGAGCTGGACCGCGGCCGCGCGCTCCCGTACGAGGGCAACTACTCCACGTACCTCGACAAGAAGGCCGCCCGCCTCAAGGTCGAGGGCCGCAAGGACGAGAAGCGCGCCAAGCGGCTCAAGGAAGAGCTGGAGTGGGTCCGGTCCAACGCCAAGGGCCGCCAGACCAAGTCCAAGGCCCGCCTCGCCCGTTACGAGGAGATGGCTGCCGAGGCCGACAAGATGCGGAAGCTGGACTTCGAGGAGATCCAGATCCCGCCGGGCCCGCGCCTCGGTTCCATCGTCGTCGAGGTCGAGCACCTCTCGAAGGCCTTCGGCGACAAGGTCCTGATCGACGACCTGTCGTTCACGCTGCCGCGCAACGGCATCGTCGGCATCATCGGTCCGAATGGCGCGGGCAAGACCACGCTGTTCAAGATGCTCCAGGGCCTGGAGACGCCGGACTCCGGCACGGTCAAGATCGGCGAGACCGTCAAGATCTCGTACGTCGACCAGTCCCGCGCCAACATCGACCCGAAGAAGACCCTCTGGGCCGTCGTCTCGGACGAGCTGGACTACATCAACGTCGGCCAGGTCGAGATGCCCTCGCGGGCGTACGTCTCCGCGTTCGGCTTCAAGGGCCCGGACCAGCAGAAGCCGGCCGGTGTGCTCTCCGGTGGTGAGCGCAACCGCCTGAACCTGGCGCTGACGCTCAAGGAGGGCGGCAACCTGCTGCTCCTCGACGAGCCCACCAACGACCTGGACGTCGAGACCCTGTCGTCGCTGGAGAACGCCCTGCTGGAGTTCCCGGGCGCCGCTGTGGTCATCTCCCACGACCGCTGGTTCCTGGACCGCGTCGCCACGCACATCCTGGCGTACGAGGGCGACTCCAAGTGGTACTGGTTCGAGGGCAACTTCGAGTCGTACGAGAAGAACAAGGTCGAGCGCCTCGGTGCGGACGCGTCCCGCCCGCACCGCGCCACGTACAAGAAGCTCACCCGGGGCTGATCACCGTGGCCCGTCACCTCTACCCCTGCCCGCTGCGCTGGTCGGACATGGACGCCTTCGGCCACGTCAACAACGTGGTCTTCCTCCGCTACCTGGAGGAGGCGCGCATCGACTTCATGTTCCGGCTGGCGCCCGGGGACGGCTCGCCGTCCTTCGCGGGCGGTTCCGTCGTGGCCCGCCACGAGATCGACTACCTCCGGCCGCTGGTCCACCGCCACGCGCCGGTCACCGTCGAGTCCTGGGTCACCAAGATCGGCGCGGCGTCCCTGACGATCGCGTACGAGATCAAGGACGCGGACCTGGTGTACGTGCGGGCCTCCACGGTCGTCGTGCCCTACAACCTGGTGGAAGGGCGGCCCCGACGGATCTCCGCCGAGGAGAAGCTCTTCCTCCAGGAGTACATGGAGCAGGAGCCCGCCGCGGCATGACCGTGCCCGTGCACTCCGTGCTCTTCGCCGACGCGAGGGAGGCGGCGGACCTCGCCGCCTTCCTCGGCCGGCTGCTCCACTACGACCGCGCCGCCGCCGTCCGCCTCCAGGCGGCCGGCGGGGCGCTGGCCGTGTTCGGGCGCCCGCCGTCGTTCGACGTGCTGGCAATCCGTACCGCACGCCTGGCCGGGACCGGGAGCACCGGAACCTTCGACGTCACGGTGTCGGCGGGGGAGTTCCTGGAGACGCTGGCCCCGGAAGCCTCCGGGAGCCCTGAGGCCTCCGGGAGCCCCGGAGGTTCCGAGGACTCCGGCGGAGGCGCCGAAGGCCCCGGGCGTTCCGGCGGAGGCGCCGGCGTCCTGCCCGCCCCCGTCACCGGGCCGCCCTGGACCGGGCTGCTGCCGCCGCGCGGCCCCTGGCGGGAGATCCCTGGCCTGCCGGGTCCGCAGGAGCTGCGGACCGCGCTGACCACCGCCGTCGGCGAGTTCCGCGCCCGCGACGAGGCGCTCCCCGAGGAGCGCCGTACCCGGGCCGAACGCGATCTGATCGGCCGCGAGATCTGGTCACGGCAGGTCGGCGAAACCCCGCTCCCGCTCCGTGCCGTGCACGCGGCCCAGTCGCTCGGCTTCCTCCGCCCCCAGCCGGACTTCCCGGTCGGCCTGCTGTCGGCGGGGTCCTGGCTGCGGCTGCGGACCCCGTACGGCTCCGTCGCGCTGCGCGCCGAGGGCAGCGGCGGGCTCGGGGCGCTCCAGGTGTCGGTCGGCCGGCGCTGAGGTCCCCGCCCCGGCCCCATGGGTGCTCCGGCCGGCCGGTGCTGACGTCTTCGCGCCGGCCCGGCCACCACCGGCGTCTCAGCCGGCCGTGTTCACCATCGAGGCAGCCGCGTACGTGAGGTAGGACCACAGCTGCCGCTCGTGCTCGGGGGCGAGGTCCAGCTCGTCCAGGGCCACCCGCATGTTCGCGAGCCAGGCGTCGTGCGCCGCCCGGTCCACCCGGAACGGCTGGTGCCGCATCCGCAGCCGGGGGTGGCCGCGGTGGTCGCTGTAGGTCCGGGGACCGCCCCAGTACTGCATCAGGAAGAGCGCGAACCGCTCCTCGGCCGGACCCAGGTCCTCCTCCGGGTACATCGGCCGCAGCAGCGGGTCCTGGGCCACTCCCTCGTAGAAGCGGTGCACCAGGCGCCGGAAGGTCGCCTCGCCGCCGACCTGCTCGTAGAAGGTCTGCTCCTGAAGCGTGTCGCGCGGGTTCTCTGTCACGTCTCCATGGTCGCAGACGTACCGGCCCAGGTCCGGGGTCCTAGGACCCTCCGGTACCGGGCTCCCTGGGGCCGGCGGCGGGGCGGGCCCACGCGAAGACGAGTCCGGCGAGCGCGCAGATCCCGGCCGACAGCAACAGGGACCAGCCGGCGTGCGAGGCCGCGGCGGCGCCCATGAGGGCGACGCCGAGGGTGGCGCCGACCTGGCGTACCGCGTTGAGCAGGCCCCCGGCCGAGCCCGCGGTGCCTTCCGGGGCGGCGCCGACCACCGCCGCCGCGAGGGCCGGCAGCACGAAGGAGATCCCGAAACCGGTGAGCAGCAGGCCCGGAGCGAGCCAGAGGCAGCTGACCCCGGTGAAGGCCGGGACGGCGAGCGCCGCACCCCCGGCGGTCAGCAGCGAGAGACCGGTCAGGATGGGGAGCCGGGGGCCCTTGCGCGCCACGATCCTGCCGGTCAGCGGCGGATTGGCGGCGAAGGGGACCGTCAGCGGCAGGAAGACGAGCCCGGTCTCCAGCGGGCTCAGGTGCCACTGCCGCTGGAGCAGCAGGGGGAGTACGAAGAGCGCGCCGGCCAGCGCGAAGCCGACGGCCGCGCCGGCCAGGAGACCGGCCCGCACCCGGGCGGACCGCAGCAGGGCCCGGTTCAGGACCGGCGACCGGCTTCCCCGTTCGCGCACGAGGAAGGTGAGCGCCGCGAGGAGGAATCCCGCCGCCGACCACACCGTGTGGGCCGTGTTCCGCGCCCCGGCGGCGATCAGCGCGTCCGTGAGCAGCGCCAGCGCCACCGCGGCGGCCGCCTGGGCGGGCAGGTCGAGGGGACGGTCACTGCGGGGACAGACCACCGAACGCCCCCGGGCGAGGGCCAGCGCCACCAGCCCGACGGGCACGTTGACCAGGAACACCGCGCGCCACCCGGCCGCCTCGACGAGGACGCCCCCGGCGAGCGGACCGGCCGCGACGGCCGCCCCGCTGACCGCGGCCCACACCGAGATCGCGCGTGCCCGCGCGGCCGGCTCCGGGTAGAGCCGGCCGATCATCGCCAGGGAGGCGGGTACGCACGCCGCGGCGGCTGCGCCGGAGACCGCCCGGAGCAGCAGCAGCGCGGTCAGGCCGGGCGCGACGGAGCTGAGCACCGACGCGAGGACGAACACCGCGACACCGCCACGGAAGAGCCGCTCGGCCCCGAACCGGTCGGCCGCGGCCCCGGCCGACAGCAGCAGCGCCGCGAAGGCCACGGTGTAGCCGGTGACCGCCCACTGGAGTCCGGCCATCGACGTGCCCAGGGAGGAGGCCAGATCGGGTTCGGCGACCGAGAGCACGGTGGTGTCGAGGAGGACCATGAAGTAGCCCAGCGAAATGCCCGTCAGCGCGCGGGCCCGCCGCCTCTCCGGGCTCTTCGGGGTCTCCGGGACCTCCACGGCCTTCCGGCACTTCGGTGTCTTCGAGCTCTTCGGGGCGGAACGGCCCGTGGACGCGGGCGGGTCGACGACAGCCATGACGGGTAGTCCTCCGGGGAGTCGGGGAGTCGGGGAGTCGGGAGTCGGGAAGTCGGGAAGTCGGGGAGCTGGGGAGATGGGGGCGGGAGTCGGGGGCCGGGAGGCGGGAGTTCGGGGCCCCCGGCCGGGAAGGCGGGGACGAGCACGGCGGCGTCCCGGCGAACTCGGGTGAGGACAGCCCACCTTGGCCGTCGCGGCGGGGAAGCTCCACCGGTGCGTCCGCACGCGGCATGCGGAATCTCCGAACGCTCCGACGCGTTCTCCTCTGCCATGGAGCTACGCCAACTCAGGGTCTTCGCGGCGGTCTTCGACCACCGGACCGTGACCGCGGCCGCCGTCGCGCTCGGTCTCGCCCCCTCCTCGGTCTCGGAGCAGGTCCGCTCCCTCGAGTCCGCTCTCGGGGTGTCCCTGTTCGACCGGGGACCCCGGGGGATGGAGCCGACGGCCGCCGGGCAACGGCTGCGCGGCTGGGCGCGTTCCCTGCTCGACACGGCCGAACGGGCCGTCCGCGACGTCCGGACCGAGCGCCCGAGGCTGCGGCTCGGCGCGCTGGAGACACTGGCCGGCTCCCACGTCCCGCTGCTCCTCGCCCGGCTGGCCGAGCGGCGGCCCGAGACCGACGTCGAGGTGCACGCCGACGGCAGCCGCCAGGTGCTGTTCGCCGACGTCGTGGCGGGGCGGCTCGACGCGGCGCTGCTGCTGGACTCCGGCGAGGAACTCGGCGGCCTCGGCTTTCCGCCGCCGGCCGAACCGCTGGCGTTCGTCGATCTCGACCCGGTCCCGCTCGCCCTGGTCGCCGCTCCGGCCCACGCGCTGGCCGGCCTGAGCGTGCTGGTCCCCGCCGACCTCGGCCGTGAGCGCCTCCTGGTCAACGTCCCGGAGTGCTCGTTCCGGATGGCCGGCGACCAGATCCTCGGCACCGGCCCCGAGCGGGTCCGGGCCGGCGGGGTGACGGTGATGCGCGCCTGGGCCGAGCACGGCCTCGGCATCGCGCTGCTGCCGCACTTCGCGGTCGCCGACAGCCTCCGGGCGGGCACCCTGGTCCGGCTCGGACTTCCCCTGCCCGACCTCAGCCTGCGCCTCGTCTGGCGCGAGGACCGCGAGGCCCTGCCCGGCCTGCGGGACATCCTGTACGCAGCGGCCCACGCCACCCACCCGCCCTCGTGACGGGCCCGGCGGGCCGCCGCCGCTCGCCCGCGGGGCGCCGCCGCAGGAGAGTGGAGGCATGGGTGGACCAGAGCGCGCGGCACGCGATCCGTTCGAGGCCGAGGGGGCGGCGGCCCGGCAGGCCATGGTGCGGCTCATCACGGCCGGCGGCGGGCTGCGCGACCCCGCATGGCGCGCGGCCTTCGAGGACGTGCCCCGCCACCTGTTCGTGCCGTACTACTACGAGGGCGGGCTGCTCGGCCACGTACGCCTCTGGTGCGAGGACGCCGACCCCGTACGCCGCGAGCAGTGGCTGCGCGGGGCGTACGCGGACGGGCCGCTGGCCACCCGGATGAAGGACGGCGAACTCGTCTCCTCCAGCAGCCAGCCCTCCCTGATGGCGCTCATGCTCGACGCGCTGGACGTGCGCGACGGCCAGCGCGTGCTGGAGATCGGCGCGGGCACCGGCTACAACGCCGCCCTGCTCGCCCACCGGCTCGGCGACCGGGCGGTCACCACCGTCGACCTCGACCCGGAGATCACCGAGTCCGCCCGCCGCCACCTCGCCGCCGTCGGGTACCGCCCCACCGTCGTCACCGGCGACGGGGCACGCGGCTGCCCGGGGCGGAGTCCGTACGACCGGATCATCGCGACCTGCACCCTGCCGCTGATCCCGGAGGGCTGGCTCGCCCAGTGCGCCCCCGGCGCGCGCATCCTGGCCCCCTTCGCCACCGGTCTGGTCTCGCTCGGGGTACGGGAGACGGCGGGCGGGTGGCGGGCCGAGGGGCACTTCCTGCACACCCCGGCGTTCTTCGTACCGCTGCGCGGGACACCGGAGCGGTACGGCGGCCGGGCCCGGCGCATGACAGGGAACGACCTCTACTCGTTCCTGCTCACCCTGGCGGGCGGCTCGCTCGGCGCGGACGAGGCGATGAACCTCTGGGAGGGCGAGGGACGCCCCGAACGGGAACGCTTCGGCCTCACCGTCGACCGGGGCCGGCAGTGGGCCTGGCTGGACGATCCGGAGGGCCCGTACGTATGGCCCCTCACCGGTCACGAGGAGCGGTGAGAGGCCGTACGTTCCTTCAAGGAGCCCGGCGGGCTCAGCCCCGGCGGACCGTGATCGTCGTCCACGCGCCGACGTGCACCTGGTCGCCGTCCTGGAGCGGGACCGGCACATAGGGCTGGATCGGATCCTCGGCGCCGTTCAGCGTGGTGCCGTTGGTGGAGTTCTGGTCCACCACCGCCCAGCCGCCGTCCGGCTGCTTCACCAGGACCGCGTGCTGGTGCGAGACGCCCGGGTCCTCCGGCGGCACCGCCAGGTCGATGTCGGGCGACTCACCGGTGGAGTGCCGGCGGCGCCCGATGGTGACCTGGCTGCCCGCGAGCTCGAGGTGCTGCTCGGGGGAGTACGCGGGCAGGTTCAGCCCGGTCGCCTCCGGGCCGCTGCGCTGCATCATCGCCAGGAAGTAGTCACGGTCCGGCGCGATCACCGCGGTCCAGGTGGCCGGCCGCGGCGGCTCCTGCCCACCGGGACCCGCCTGGCCGCCCTGCGCTCCGGGACCCGCCTGGGCACCGGGGAAGCCGACCTGACCGGGGAACGCCGGCGGGAAGGCCCCCTGGGGGCTCTGCTGCTGGAAGGCGTGCGGCGGCGGCTGGTGCGGCGCGGGGGCGTGCGGCGCCTGGGCACCCGCCTGTGCCCCGGGCTGCCCCTGCGAAGGCGGCGGCAGCATCCAGTCGTCCGCCTCCGGCGCGGACACCGGACCGGGCGCGGGCGGCGCGCTCTGCTGGAACGACGACGGCGGTCCCTGCTGGAACCCGGCCGGCGGACCCTGCTGCGGGCCCTGCCGGCCACCCTGCTGCCGGCCCGGCCCGCCCTGCTGGTTCGGGTGACCCGGCTGGCCCTGCGGGAAGGACGGCTGCCCGGGGTGGCCGGGGAACTGCTGCTGCCCGCCCTGCGGGAACGGCGGCTGCTGTCCCGGCCCGCCCTGGGGGCTCGGCTGCCCAGGACGGCCCTGCTGCCCCTGCTGGCCCTGCTGGAAGGCCGGGGGCGGCGGACCCTGCTGGAACGCGGAGGGCGGCGGGCCCTGCTGGAACCCGCTCGGCGGCGCCTGCCGGCCGTCGCGGTCCGGTACGAGCGGCTCCGCCGGGCGGTTCAGCTGCGAGGGACGCGAACCCTGGTACTCGAAGGGGTCGCGCGGCTGCGGAGGCTGAGGACCCGAGGAGTGCGGGGCCGAGGACTGAGGGCCCTGGGACTGCGGGCCCTGCGACTGCGGGGCCGGCGGTGCCTGCCGGGGACCGGGCTGCGCCTGGAAGCCGGGCGGCAGATTGAGGCCGGGCCCGGCTCCGCCACCGGCGCCGGGCTGCGGGGCCAGCGGGGTGTACGAGGTGGCCGTGTTGGTGAGGAAGTTCCACCGGCACTCCTCGCAGAACGGCCCCCCGGGCTCACGCGGGGTGCGGCACTGCGGGCAGAGCTCCACGCCCGCGGTCGGCTGACCGCCGGGGCCGGAGCCCTGCGGATAGCCGTACCCGGGCGCGGGCGGCGGCGGAGGAGGCGGGGGGACGGAACCGGGCGGGCGGGCTCCGGCCATGCGATGTCCGCAGACCTCGCACCAGTCCTCGGAACCCGACTGGTGTCCGTTCGGGCAGGTCGGCATGTCGGCGCTTCCCCCTCTCCTCGTCCGGCCCAGGGGGCCGTCATGCTCGTCGATCGCCGTGCGCGCGGCGGGGCGGAGGGTCCGCCCTCGGCCGTGCGGACGACTCTGTCGCTCGGCTTCGTCTGTGTCGTTCTCTTGCTACTTCTTGACGCGAACGGTCTTGGTGGAGCGCGTTTCGAGTGTCATCTCGTCCGCTTCCGCGACCTTCGCTTTCAGTCGCACAGTACCTGTCGCGGCGTCGACCACGTCGACCACCTTCGAAAGCAGCTTCGCGGTGTCCTCGTTGCCGGAGACCGAGGCGAGCTGCACCGCGCGCCCCAGTTTCGCGGTCGCCCCGTTCAGGTCCCCGGCCTTGCGGGCATCGAGTCCCTGCTGGATCACCCGGGCCAGCTCGGCCTGGCCCGTATAGTGCGCCACCTGCGGATTCATCGCCGTGGACGCCACCATGTCGTCGGTCCACACCGCCCGTACGAGCCCCTGCGCGAGGGTCCCCGGAGCACCCCCGCCCGCCGGGGCGGGGAGGATCAGGGAGACCCGCGCCGCCAGCATCTCCTGGCCGATCCGGGCCTGGGGAACCCTGACGCACACGTGATAATCGCGGGATTCGTCACCCCAGGAACCCGTCGGATAGTCCCCGGCACGCGGCCCCGCCTCCGTCCGGCGCCCGGTCAGGTCGGCGACCGAGGGAGCGACCTGCTTCACGAAGAGGATGTCGGTGTCCACCGGCGTCCAGAGCCGCAGCGCCACGTCCGCGACCTCCTTGCCCATGGCGTTCTCCATCATCCGCGTGAAGTCCGCGGCCAGCCCGGACGGATCGGCGACGATGTCGGCGGTGCCCAGCAGGGCGGAGGCGATGCCCGTGACCTCCTTCACCTCCCAGTCGGTGCCGACGCCCCGGGCATCACAGGTGAAGCGGCCCGCGCAGGCCTCCAGAGCCGCCCGCAGATCCTCCGGCGCCTCGTGCTCGTTGCGCCCGTCGGTCAGCAGGATGCCGTGCCGCAGATCCGCCCCGGCGGTGCCGAACAGCCGGTCGGCGAGGCGCAGCCAGGTGCCGATCGCCGTGCCGCCGCCCGCGCTCAGCCCGCGCAGCGCGTCCTTGGCCTGCGCCTTGGTCAGGTGGTCGGCCGTGGCGAGCCGGCCGTTGCCCGGGTAGACGTCCCTCGCCACGTGCGTACCGGCCACCACGGCGAACCGGGTGCCGTCGCGCAGGGTGTCGATGGCCGCCGCCGTGGCGTCCCGGGCGTTGCGCATCTTCGTCGGCGGGTACTCCATCGACCCGGAGCAGTCGACCATGAGCACGACCGCCGCGCTCGACGCGGACGCGCCCGGGTTCCCGGCGAGCGGCACCCCGCCCGTCGTACCGCCTCCCGTGGAAGTGACGGTGACGATCGCGTTGACCTCGCGGCCCCCCTCGGGGAGATAGCTGTTCTGGTACACGTCGACGGAGAACCGCGGCGCTTGCGACTTGGAGAAGTTGGCCATGGAGCGGCTCCTCGATGCCCCACCGGAGGGACGGGTACGGGCGTGCGGTGGACGGTCGGTGACCGGGCGGGAAGCGGTGGGACACGGCAGGAACCAGCCGGAGGCGGCCTGGAGTCCGTCAGCCGGAGTGTGCCCCGGAGGGCGGTACGGCGAACGGCAGCAGCGCCACCGTTACGTTGTCGTGGCCCCCGCCGTCGAGCGCGTGCCCCACCAGCACCTGGGCGCCGTGCAGGGGGCGTTCGCCCGCGTCCCGGGGAACGGCGGCGGCCATCTCCTCGGCGGACTCCGCGTAGTTCCAGAGTCCGTCGGTGCAGACCACCACGGTGCCCGGCCGGTCGGGCTTGAACGCCGCGGTGTGCGGGTCGAGTTCGTAGGCGTCGGCGCCGAGCCAGCCGGTGATCGCGTGGGCCCGCTCGTCGGCGTACGCCTGCTCCTCGCTCATCAGTCCCGCCGCCACCATCTGCGCGGCCCAGGAGTCGTCCTCGGTGAGCCGGGCCGGCCGCTGGGTACGGTCGGCCGGCACCCAGTAGACGCGGCTGTCGCCGACCCAGCCGACGATCAGCAGACCGGCGGCGACGACCGCACCGACCAGGGTGCAGGCCGGGGCGTTCTGGTGGCGGTGCGCATCGTGCTCCGCCGCGCCCTCCTGCTCCTCGGCCAGCGCGTTGACCGCCCGGGAGGCCGCGACGATCGCATCGTGCATCGCCTGCTGCGGGTGCGTACCGCGCGGCAGCGACTCCAGGAGGGACGCGTCTGCGGCGCGCGCGGCGGCGGCCGACGCCTCGTCGGGCCGGTGCGCGGAGGACACCCCGTCGCAGACGATCGCGACGACGGCCGGCGAACCGTCCGGCAGCGCCGTCGTCGACACGGCGAAGGAGTCCTCGTTGCGGTGGTGGCGCAGCCCGCGGTCGCTGACCGCCGCCACCGGGCCGAGCTCCCGCTCCATGTGGTCGCGTTCGCGTGGCTGGGCGTGGCCGCAGGTCTCGCAGTACCCGTCGGTGTCCACCCGGCCGGCCCGGCAGGCGACGCAGAGCCCGGCGCCGGCCGGGGTGCTCGTACCGGCGGCGGGGGTCGTACCGGTCGCGGCGGCGCGTGGGTCGGTGGCGGGTACGCCTGCCGGAACAGCCCCGGGCGCCGCGAGCTCGAAGTCCCCGGAGCCGGAGCCGGAGCCGGGGTCGGAGCCGGGGTCGTGGTCGTGGTCGTGGTCGGGGCGCTGCCCGGGTACCGCCCGGTCGTCGTGGCGCACGGCGGGCGAAGCCACCGGCGCGGAAGGGGCCACCGGCGCGGAAGGGGTGCCCGGCGCGGCGGGCGCGCCGGGTGCCGCCGCACGGGCGTACAGCGGGTGCCCCGCGGAGTCGACGCCCGGGAGGTCGGCCGGACGGTGGACGGGGGCGGGCTGGTCCGAGGTGTCGGTCTCGGACGCCGGCGGCCACTGGACCGCGGCGGGATCCGGAGCCGCTGCAGCCGCCCCCGGCTGGGCGGGAGCCGCCGCGGCCATGGGCGGAACGGGCGGCACGGACGGGGCCGTCGGCGCGGCCGGCGGGGGCGGTGGCGGGGTGGTGATCGCCATCGTCGGCCTGTCGCCCGGCCGTTCGGGCACGGCCGACAGGTCGTAGCCGCAGGCGCCGCAGAACAGGTCGCCCGGCTCCAGCGGTTCCGCACAGCTGGGGCACGCCGGCAGGGGAGCCGCCTGCTGGTGGATCTGTGACATCTTCACACCCACGTCCGGGGGCGGAAACGGTTGGCCCGCTCCACCAGTTCGATCCTCTCGTCGCCCTGCTGAGCCAGCCTGGCGAGCATCCGATAAGCGCGTTCCAGCCCGAACCGGAGCCCCCGCTCGTCCAGTTCGCTGCCGAGCAGCGTCCGTGCGCCCGGCCGGGAGGGCGCGGGGCCCGCGGACGGACGGGCGGGTCCAGTGGAGAGTACCCAGTCCAGCGCGGTCCCCAGCACCTCCGTCGAGAGACGCTCGCGGCGCACCGCGTCCAGCCCCGCCCCGGCCAGCGCCGTGATCTGGTCCGAAGCGGCGGCCAGGTCGTCCGCCAGCGGCTCTCCCGGGTCGCGCCCGCGCAGCCGCGCGCGGACCGAGGCGACCCGGGCGGCCGTGAAGTGGATCGACGCGGCGGGTACCGACTCCAGCGTCCTTACGGCACCCGTACGGTCCCCGGCGGCGAAGCGCACCCGGGCGAGCCCGAACGCGGCGCTGACGAAGCTCGGATCGGTGGTCCAGACGAGGTGGTAGTAATCGGCGGCGTTGTCCAGCTGCCCCAGCACCTCCGCGCAGACGCCGAGCGCCAGCTTGGGGGCCGGTTCGCCCGGGAACGCGTCGTACACCGCGTCGAAGGAGAGCGCGGCGCGCTCGCGGTCACCGGTCACCAGGGAGACGACCCCCCGGTACCAGACCACCCGCCAGTCGTCCGGGTGCCGGGCCTCCAGCTCGCCCAGCACATGGCCGGCCGCCCCGAACTCCGCCAGCTCCAGCAGGGCGCGCAGCTCGCGCAGCCTGGTCTCCGGGGAGGGCGCCGGCACGGTGCGCAGCGCGCCGATCAGCTCCTGCGGAGCCGCCGCCATCACCCCAGCGAGGAAACCGGCGTTGGGGTCGCTCGCGTCGACGCGCGGCACCGGAAGGGCGAGCGCGGTCGCACCGGAGTCGAGACCGCCGAGCCACTGCCCGGCTCCGGACGGTGCCGGACCCGCCCCCGACGGCGGGACCGGGACGCCCGCCGCCGGGTGGGCGTACGCCGGAGCCACCGGCTGCGACGGCACGTACGGAGACACCCCGCCGGCCGCCGGACGGCCGCCCGGCGACGCGCTCGCGTGGGTGGGCGGGGCCGTGAGGGCCGCCGCCGAGGGCTGGTACCCGGAGGGCCGGGAGTACGGGGAAGGTGCCGCGTGCCCGGAGGACTCCGCGTATCCGGAAGCCTGGGCGTACCCGGCAGGCGTCGCGTATCCGGGCGCCGGTGCGTACCCGGCGGGCTGTGGGCCGGTCCCGCCGGTACGGGCCGGGGGCACGCTGCCGTACGGACCCGGGCCCACCGGCAGCGCCACCGCCACCGCCGGAGCCACCGCGCCCGCCGGGAGGGCCCCCGTACCGACGGCCCCCGCGGCGGCCTTTCCGCGCCGCTTCGGGCGTCCCGCCCGTCCCGCCGCTCCGCCCGCCCGCGCGCCGCGGCCGCCGAGGCGGGAGACGTCACCGGTCAGCTCGGCGAACAACTCCGTGTCCGTCACCCGCAGTTCCGGGCCGAACAGGGTGGACAGTGCCGGGCGCGGGCGGCCCGACTGGAGTGCCACGACCTCCCGCAGCACCCCCGTCAGCTGCTCGGCCATCTCCTCCGCCGAGGCGAAGCGCCGCGCCGGGTCGGGGTCGGTGGCGCGGACCAGCAACCGGTAGAAGGACTCGTACGTACGGAAGACCTCGATGTGCTCCGGGTCGGGCAGCGAGTCCACGAAGACGTTGGTGTAGCCCTGGAAGTCGAAGGTGAGCACCGCGAGGGTCCGCGCCACCGTGTACAGGTCGGAGGCGACCGACGGGCCGACCTCCCCGACCTCGGGGGCCTGGTAGCCCACCGTGCCGTAGATCGCCGACTCCTCGTCGTCCATCCGGCGGACCGCGCCCATGTCGATCAGCTTGAGCTGGTTCTCCGTCTGGATCGCGTTGTCGACCTTGAAGTCGCAGTAGAGGAGGTTGCGGCTGTGCAGGTGGCCGAGTGCCTCCAGCGCCTCGATCCCGTACGCGCACGCCTGCCCGACCGGCAGCGGATCGCGCCTCCCGGCCGGGGTGCGGCGGTCGTTGGCGATCTCCTTGAGCGCCTTGCCGCCGACGTACTCCATCACGATGTAGCCGTCCAGCGAACCGGTCCGCTGGTCGAGGTGCTCGACGAAGTTGTAGATCCGCACGATGTTGGAGTGCTCGATCTCCGCGAGGAAGCGGCGCTCCGAGATCGCCGCCGCCATGGCGTCCTGGTCGCCCGTGTCCAGCAGGCCTTTGAGGACCACCCAGCGGTCCGAGACGGCCCGGTCCACCGCGAGGTACACCCAGCCGAGCCCCCCGTGCGCGAGGCATCCGGCCACTTCGTACTGTCCGTGCACCACGTCACCGCCGCGCAGCTTCGGGACGAAGGAGTACGGGTGCCCGCACTTGGTGCAGAACCCCTCGGTGCGGCCCGGCCGGTCGCCGCGTGCCCGGCCCACCGGCGCCCCGCAGTCCGAGCGCGAGCAGAACCGCTTCCGCTCGGGGACCTCGGGATTGGCCATCACGGCCGCACGCGGATCGGGGCGCGGCACGTCCGGCACCTGCACCAGGCCCGCTCCCAGCCGCCCCCGGCCGGAGGAGGCGCCCGACGCGCCGGAGGCCCGTACGGACACCGACGGCACGGTCCCCGCCCCGCCGGACAGTCCCCGCGAGAGCCGGCCCGAGACGGACCGCCGCGAGGTCGACGAACGCGAGGAGGCCCGGCCCGACGAGCGCGAACCGGCCGGTGCGGAAGCCGAGTTGCCGCCACGCGCGGCGAGAGCGCCGCCCGCGATGCCGGTGGGCGGCGAGGCGACCATGCCGTTCGGGGAGACGACGGGGGCCAGACCGCAGGTGTCGCAGTACAGCTCGCCCTCGCCCATGTCCTCGTACGCGCCCTCGCACGTGGGGCGCTGGCACCGGGTACTCATCGGGTCTCCCCCTCGTCGTGCCGGCCGTGCCGGTCGTGCGCGTCCTGATCGTCGTACCGCCGGTCCTCGGGCGGGGGCGTCCGGCCCGGGGCCGTCATCTCGGCGGCCGTGCGCTGGTAGCGCAGCACCGCCTGGTCCGCGACCCGAAGATCGCAGGGCGCGCTCCACAGCATCCGGCGGGCCGCGTCGTACTGCTCGATCAGCAGCGGGTCCTCCGCGAGCCCGTGCCGTGCCACCTTCGCGCGGTACGCGTCGAGCCGGCCCCGCAGCTCCGCGCGCACGGCGAGCGGGGCGGTCACCGAGGTCAGCGACTCACGGGCGCGCAGCAGCTCCTCCTCCGCCTCCCGCTCCAACTGTTCGAGGAGCGGCGGGAGCCGGTGCCAGCGGGCGTGCCTGCGGTGCTCGGAGGCGGCGGCCAGCCGCTCCTGGAGTGCGGTCGGCGGCCCGCTGACGGCGGGCACCTCGGAGGCGGCGATCTTCGCCAGCACCTCGCCCCGGGCGGCCCGCGCCTCGGCCAGCGTGCGGTCGGCCCGCGACAGCACGTCCCGCAGCCGGGCGAGCCGGTGTTCGGCGTCCTGCCGGACGGCGAGGACCGCCTCGATCTCCCGCCGCACCTCCTCCAGCGCGAGGGCCGCCCGGTCGTACCGCGCGGTGTCCGCGCGCCCGCCACCCGGCGCCGCGCTGCCCGGCCCCGGCAGCCAGAACGCCAGCGGGTCGGCGATCACCAGGGCCCGCAGCTCGGCGAGCTCCCGGGTGATCGACTCCAGGTCGTCGCCGGACGGGTGTTCGCCCGGCCGGACCCCGACGGAGTGGGCGAGCGAACGGGTGCGGTGGAGCTCGGCGGCGAGCAGGTCGATCCGGGCGGGCAGCGCCGACCAGACGGAGTCGGAGGCCACCACCATGTCCAGCGAGCGGGCGTAGAGCGTGTTCATCCGGCTCACCAGCTCCTCCAGGGAGAAGCGTGTCGCGAGCCGGGCCGGACCCGCGACCGAGGGATCGGGCGGCGCGGCGCCGTGCGCCACGGTGATCTCCCGGCCCCGGAGCAGCCCGGTGAGGGTCTCCAGGTCCTCGCGGCCGGGGTGACGCCTGCGGGCGCGCACCTCGCGCGCCCGGGAGAGCGCGTCGGCGTACGCGTCGAAGTACGCCCAGAGCAGGGTGATCGACCGCTCGGTGGTGGCCCAGCGCTCCTTGGTCACCCCGGACAGGCCGGCACCCTCCAGGAGGCGCCGGCCCGCGTGGTCCTGCAGGGCGAGGAGCGAGGTCTCGATCGCCTCGTGCTCCGCGCCGAGCCGGGCCAGCGCACGGTCCGCCTCGTCCCGGTCCATGACGGGGCCCGGGGGCTTGGCCGCGTAGCTGGGGAAGGGTCCCGCGACGCCCATCGCTCACCTCTCCGCTCTCCCCGCCGGCTTGTGGGCCGCCGGGATCAGTTGCTCCGGTACGAGGGCGCCGGGGGCGCCGTGACGCCGGGCAGTCCGGCCTCCAGCCAGGTGCGGTACGAGCGCATCCACGGGCTCCCCGCACCGCCGCCGCGGTAGTCCGCCAGCACCTGGTTGACCCGGGCCACCAGGTCGTCGGAGCCGAGCTTGGCGGCGACGCCGTAGTACTCCGTCGTGAACGGGCCGCCCTTGAGCTCCACCGTCGGGTCCTGGGCCACCTGGCCCGCCGCCAGCGCGTTGTCCGTCACCACGGCGTCGACCTCGCCGAGCTGGAGGCGCACCAGGCAGTCGAGCTGGCTGGGGACGGTCAGCCGGTCCTCGTCCCCGGCGGTACCGTCGTGCGCGTCCTCGAAGACCGCCCCGTACGACTGCTTCGTCAGGGCCTCGTACGCGGTGGAGCCCTCGGCGGTGCAGACCCGCTTCCCGCGCAGCGAGGCGTTGTACCCGGTGATGTCCGAGGTCACCGGGGCGAGCACCTGCTGGCCCGCCCGGAAGTAGGCGGTGGAGAACGCGACCTGCTTCAGCCGCGCGCAGTTGATCGTCATGGTCCGCACCACCACGTCGACCCGGCCGCTCTCCAGCGCGGCGATCCGCTGGCTGGTCGGGATGGCCCGGAAGACCACCTTGGAGGAGTCGCCGAGGATGTCCTGGGCGATGGCCCGGACCAGGTCGATGTCGAAGCCCTCCAGCTTCCCGGTCGCCGGATTGCGGTACCCCCAGCGGTAGCTGTTCTGGTCCACCCCGGCGACGAGCTTGCCGCGCTCCTTGATGCGCTCGACGCCCGGGCCGTCGTTCCGGGACGGCGGCAGGCTCGCCTCGGGCCTGTCGCAGGTGTCGGCGCGCACCTGGCTGGCCTTCGCGGTGCCCGGGCCCGAGTCGCCGCCGAAGGAGGCGGCGGTGTCGTGCGTCAGCGGCAGCAGGGCGAACAGGGCGGTGAGCACGCAGGCCACCGCCATGGCCGTCACCCCGCCCCAGCCGCGCAGCCTGCTCCCGCCGGTCCGTGTCCGTGCCACCGCTCCCCCTCCCACCGCTCCTCCCCCTGCCGGCTCGCCCGCCGGTCCGTCCGCGTTCACCGGTACTCCCCGAGTCTCCGGCCGATCCCGCTGATCGCGGCGACCGCTCCCAGCAACGCCAGGACCCCCGCCCCGGCCGGCAGCCCGTCCAGGGCGCCGCGGCCCTTCCCGGCCGCCGCGTCGAACTGCTTCTGCTCGTGGGCCAGGGCCGTCTCCAGCGCGGCGTCCACCTTCGAGAAGCACTCGCCGGTGGAGCCCTTCGCCCCGATGACCAGGGCGAGCGCGCCCTCGTAGTCGCCGCCGTCGTCCGTCTTCCGGGCTTCGGCGTGGCGCTTCTGCCACTCCGTCACGCTGCCGGCGGCCGCCTTCACCGGGGTGCTGCCGGTGGTGTCGTCGGCCAGCTCGCCCGCCCTGCCCAGCTCGGTGCGCAGCGCGGTCATGTCCGCCGTGTAGTCGGTCTGGTACTGGTCGGCGGAACCGTCCGCGGTGAGCACCGCGCCCCGGGCGACCAGGGTGAGGTTCTCGTTGGCGCGGGCCTTGAGGGAGGCGATCCGCGCGCCGTTCAGCACGTCCAGCGAGGCCTGGCCGTCCGCCATGGCGTGGTGCAGCTCGGTCCTGGCCAGGGCCTGCCCGGCGGCCAGCCAGACCAGCGCGGCGGCGGTCGCGGCCGTCGCGGCGAGCAGCCCGCGGCTGAGGACCCGGTTGGTCCGGCGGTAGTCGCGCCGCTGCGCCCAGGCCAGCACGGCCAGGGCGACGATCCCGGCGGCGAGGGCGACGAGCGGCCACTGCCGGGCATCGCGCTGGTCGGCGTCGAGCCGGCCGGTCTCCGCCGTGTACAACCGCTCGGCCGCGGGGAGGAGTTCGCCGCTCATCTTCTGGTTGGCGTACCGGAGGTAGGCGCCGCCCAGCGGCAGCCCGAGGCGGTTGTTGGCGCGGGCCCGCTCGACCAGGCCGGTGTAGACCGGCAGCAGCTCGTTCATCGTGCGGATCTCACGGCCCGACGAGGTGGTGGCCCCGGTGTTCGCCGCCGCCTTCACCAGCAGCCGGGAGGCGTTCCGGATGTCCTTCTCGTACTGGGCGCGGACGCTCGAAGGCTCCTCGGTGCCCGCGAGGAACCCGCTCGCCGCCATGGTGTCCGCGTCGGCGAGCGAACGGTAGACGGCCGCCGCGTCCGCGCTCAGCGGCTGGCTGCGGTTCACCACGTCGTCCGCGGCGGCGGCCCGTCCGGAGACCTCCACGGCGGTCACCGCCCCGAACGCCACGACGAGCAGGGCGAGTACGGCTCCGACGAGCCGCAGCCGCCCCGGCTCGGTCGTCGCCGCGTCGCGCAGCCGTCCCGCCAGCGCGGATGCCGCCCCGCGCCGCTGCGCGGGCACGCCGGAGGCCGACGCCGCTCCCTGCTGTCGCGGCGGTCCCCCGATCGGCGGGTGTGTCACTCGGCTTCCCCCTCGGTCACTGACGGCGCCGTTGCCCCGGCCGGTCGGGGGAGTGGCGCCCGGCCTGAAGTATGGCCGCAGCGACCGGCATCCACCAGGAATACCTGGATCTCGCGCCGGACTTGGGCCCTTACGGCCTTACCGGAGCGCCCCCGCTGTGAACACGATCGGCACAGTTGATCGGTTCCCGGACGCCGGGGCTGTCCCGTGCCGCGCTGTACGGGAGTTGACGGCCCGGCGGGCCGGTGGCGGCCTCCCCGGGCCGCCCGGCGTCCCCCCTCAGGCGTACCGCGCGCGCAGCCTGGCATGCGCCTCGGGCGCCGCCCCCGTATGGTCCAGCCCCAGCAACGCGGCTCCCAGTACGGGCGGTTGGGCCACCACGCGGATCTCGGCCCGGGGTGCGCGGGCCGCCAGCAGCGAGGCGATCCGGCGGTCCAGGTCCGGGTGGCGGGCGGCGAGCACGCTGCCGCCGAGAATCACCGGAACGTGCGCCTCCAGAAGCCCGAGCCGGTCCAGCGCCACCGAGGCCATCGCGACGACCTCGTCGGCGAGCCGGTCCACCACCGCGCGCGCCACCGGGTCACCGGCCGCGCCCGTGGCGAAGAGCACCGGGGTCAGCTCGTGGCGGCGCTCGTACGGGATGTGCTCCCGGTGCAGAGCCTCGATCAGCTCGTACATCGAACCGAGCCCGAAGTGGGCCGGGAGCGCCCGGGCCAGCTCGGTCGGCTCCCCCCGGCCGTCCTCGGCGCGGGCGGCGAACCAGAGCGCCTCCTCGGCGAGCCCGGAACCGCCTCCCCAGTCGCCGGATATCCGGCCGATCGCGGGGAACCGGGCGGTGCGGCCGTCCGGGAGCATGCCCACGCAGTTGATCCCGGCGCCGCAGACCACCGCGACGCCCCGGGGCTCGTCCACCCCCGCGCGCAGCACGGCGAAGGTGTCGTTGCGGACCTCCACCGTCCGCCCCCAGCCGCGTTCGAGCAGTGCGGCCGCCAACTCCTCCTCCTCGACGGGGAGATCGGCGTTGGCCAGGCAGGCGGAGACGTGCGCGACCGGGCCGGCCACCTCCGCGGCCGAGGCGTACGCCCCCGCCACGGCGGCGGCGAGCACGTCCAGCGCGGCGGGGATCCCGACCACGGGCGGCTGGAAGCCGCCGCCCCGGCCCGTGCCGAGGACCGTGCCGTCCTCGTCCATCAGCGCCACGTCGGTCTTGCTGTTCCCCGCGTCGATGGCGAGGACCGAAGCGTTCACGCCCACGCGAGGTGCTCCCTGTTGTGCGCGATGAGCCGGTCCGTGAGGCCCTCGGCGTACTCGTACTGCCCCACCAGCGGGTGGGCGAGCAGCGCCTTGAAGACGCGGTCCCGGCCGCCGTGCAGGGCGGCCTTCAGCGCCAGGTCCTCGTACGCGGTGACCTGGGCGATCAGCCCGGCGTACAGCGGGTCCAGCGCGGGGACGGCGAGTGGCACGGCGCCCGAGCCGTCGACCCGGGCCTGCGTCTCGATCACCGCGTCGTCGGGGAGGAACGGCAGGGTGCCGTTGTTGAGAGTGTTGACCACCTGGACGGTGGAGGCGCCCCCGCCGAGCAGCGAGGAGGCCAGGTCGACCGCCGCCTCGGAGTAGAAGGCGCCGCCCCGCTTGGCGAGCAGCGCCGGCTTCTCGTCCAGCGCCGGGTCGCCGTACAGCGCGAGGAGCTCCTTCTCCATCGCGGCGACCTCGGCGGCCCGGGACGGCTTGGTGCCGAGCTCCCGGACGACCTCGTCGTGCGCGTAGAAGTACCGCAGGTAGTACGAGGGCACCACGCCGAGCCGGTCCACGAGCGCGCGCGGCAGGTGCAGGTCGGCGGCGATGGTCCCGCCGTGCTCGGCCAGCAGCCCCGGCAGCACGTTCTCGCCGTCCGGGCCGCCGAGGCGTACTCCCAGCTCCCAGGAGAGGTGGTTCAGCCCGACGTGGTCGAGGTGCACCTCGGCGGGGGAGACGTCGAGCAGCCGGGCGAACTTCCGCTGGAAGCCGATGGCGACGTTGCAGAGGCCGACGGCCTTGTGGCCGGCCTGGAGGAGCGCCCGGGTGACGATGCCCACCGGGTTGGTGAAGTCGATGATCCAGGCGTCCGGGTTGGTGCGGCGGACCCGCTCGGCGATGTCCAGCACGACCGGCACGGTACGCAGCGCCTTGGCGAGGCCACCCGCGCCGGTGGTCTCCTGGCCGACGCAGCCGCACTCCAGCGGCCAGGTCTCGTCCTGGTTGCGCGCGGCCTGTCCGCCGACGCGCAGCTGGAGCAGGACCGCGTCGGCGCCCTCCACCCCGGCGTCCAGGTCGGAGGTGGTGGTGATGGTGCCGGGGTGGCCCTGCTTGGCGAAGATCCGCCGGGCGAGGCCGCCCACGAGGTCGAGGCGGTCGGCCGCCGGGTCGACGAGGACGAGCTCCTCGATCGGCAGGGTGTCCCTCAGACGGGCGAACCCGTCGATCAGTTCGGGCGTGTAGGTGGACCCGCCACCCACTACTGCGAGCTTCATGTCAGCCCTTCACTCCGGTCAGTGTGACGCCCTCGACGAATGCCTTCTGCGCGAAGAAGAAGACGGCGATCACGGGGGCCATGACCAGAACGGTCGCGGCCATGGTCAGGTTCCAGTCGGTGTGGTGCGCGCCCTTGAAGGACTCCAGGCCGTAACTGAGCGTCCAGGCGGCCGGGTTCTCGGAGGCGTAGATCTGCGGCCCGAAGTAGTCGTTCCAGGCGGCGAAGAACTGGAACAGCGCGATGGCGGCGATGCCCGGCTTCGCCATCGGCAGCACCACCCTGAGCAGGGTGCGCAGTTCGCCGCAGCCGTCGATCCGCGCCGCGTCCAGGTACTCGTCCGGGATGGTCAGCAGGAACTGGCGCAGCAGGAAGATGGAGAAGGCGTCGCCGAAGGCCATCGGGACGATGAGCGGCCAGAGCGTCCCGGAGAGGTCCATCTGCTTGGCCCAGAACAGGTACATCGGGATGATCACGACCTGCGGCGGCAGCATCATCATCGAGATGACCAGCATCAGCGACAGCTTGCGGCCCTTGAAGCGGAACTTCGCGAGCGCGTAGGCGACGGGCACCGAGGAGACCACCGTCAGCACGGTGCCGGCCCCGGCGTAGAGGAGGGTGTTGCGCCACCAGGTCAGGAAGCCGGGGGTGTCGAAGACCCGCCGGTAGTTCTCCCACTCCCAGGTGTCGGGGGTGAGGTCGCGGGTCAGCGCCTGCTGGTCGCTCATGAGCGAGGTCAGCACCACGAAGACCAGCGGGAGGACGAAGAAGAGCGCGGCGGCGACGCCGAGCGAGTGCACCGCGATCCAGCGCAGCAGTGCCTTGCGGCGGGCGGTGCGTTCGGCGGCCGGCCGTCCGGTGCGGGCGGCGGCGGGGTCTCCGGGGGATTCGAGCAGCTGGGTCATGATCAGTCACCGGCCTGGACGAGGTTGTTGCGGCCCCGCATCAGCAGCGCGGTGAAGGCCATGGCCAGGGCGAACAGGACCAGGGCGACGACACAGGCGGAGCCGTAGTCGAAGCGCTGGAAGCCGAGGTTGTAGACGAGCTGGGGGAGTGTCAGGGTCGACTTGTCGGGATAGCCGGGCTCGAAGGACTGCCCGGAGCCGCCGATCACGCCGGAGGCCACCTTCCCCGCCACCAGGGGCTGCGTGTAGTACTGCATCGCCTGGATGACCCCCGTGACCACGGCGAACATCACGATCGGCGAGATGTTCGGCAGGGTCACGAAGCGGAACCGCTGCCAGGCGGAGGCGCCGTCCAGCTCGGCCGCCTCGTACTGCTCGACGGGCACGTCCAGCAGCGCGGCCATGAAGATCACCATCAGGTCGCCGATGCCCCAGACCGCGAGCATGGTGAGCGCCGGCTTCGACCAGGACGCGTCGTTGAACCAGCCGGGCGTCGGCAGCCCGAGATCGCCCAGGATCGAGTTGACAGGGCCCGTCCCCGGGTTGAGCAGGAAGACGAAGGCGAGGGTCGCGGCCACCGGGGGCGCGAGGTAGGGCAGGTAGAAGAGGGTGCGGAAGAGCCCGGTGGCGGTCTTGATCCGGGTGATCAGCAGCCCGATGCCGAGACCGAACATCACCCGGCAGGTGACCATGACGATCACCAGCCAGAGGGTGTTGCGCAGCGACGGCCAGAACATCGGATAGTCGGTGAAGACGTACGTCCAGTTGGTCAGCCCGTTGAAGACCGGCGCCCCGAACCCGTCGTACTTCGTGAAGGAGAAGTAGACGGTCGAGATCATCGGGTAGGCGAAGAAGAAGCAGAAGCCGATCAGCCAGGGCGACAGGAACGCCACCGTGCGCAGCGCCGACCTGCGGCGCTTGGAGCGGAGTGTGTACGTGGTCATCGCGGGCTACTTGGCCTTGGCGATGTCGGTGTCGATCTGCGCGGCGGTCTTCTCCAGGCCGGCCCGCAGGTCCTTCACCGAGCCCTTCTCGTACTGGTAGCCGAAGTCCTGGAGGGTCTGCTGGTACGTGGCCCCGTTGACGGCCCCGTCCGGGGTGTTGGAGTGCGGGTTCTGCGCGATGTCCAGGAAGGTCTTGAAGCGCGGGTCGAACTTCAGGCCGGGCGACTTCAGCGCCTCGAAGGTGGACGGCACGTTCTTGATGCCGTTGGCGAAGTCGACCACCGCCTGCGTGTCGCTGGTCATGAACTTGACCAGCTCCCACGCGGCGTTCTGCTTCTTGCTGGCGGGCGCGATGCCCATGATCGTGCCGGAGAGGAAGCCCTTGCCGTAGGTGTCGGCCTCGTCGTCGGCGACGGGCATCGGCGCGACACCGATCTCGAAGTCCGTGCCCGCCTCCTCGGCCATCCCGAGCCGCCACTCGCCGTCGATCTGCATGGCGACCTGGCCGGTCTGGAACGGGTGCTTGGCGCCCCACTCGTCACCGAAGGAGCCGCGGAACCTCTCCAGCTTCCCGTAGCCGCCGAGGTCCTCGACCAGCTTCTTCTGGTACGTGAACATCTCGGCGAAGGCCGGGTCCTTGGCGATGTTCGACTTGCCGTCCGCGTCGAAGTACGCGTGGTCCCAGGAGCCCAGGTAGTGGTCGGCGACCGACTCGTAGCCGTGGAAGGTCGGCATGAAGCCGAGCTGCTGGTAACCGTCGCCCTTGGTGACGGTCAGCTTCTTCGCGTCGGCCGCGAACTCGGAGAGAGTCTTCGGGGGTGCGGCGATCCCCGCCTTCTTGAACGCGTCCTTGTTGTAGTAGAGGCCGTACGCGTCGGCCAGCAGCGGCAGCGAGCAGCGCTTGCCCTCGAACTGCGTGTAGTCCAGGAGGACCTTCGGGAAGGTCTTCTCCAGGTCCAGCTTCGACTTCTCGATGAACGGTGTCAGGTCCGCGAAGGCCCCCGACGAACAGAACTTGCCGACGTTCGACGTGGTGAACGAGGAGACGACGTCCGGACCGTTCGAACCCCCTGCGCGCAGCGCCTGGTTGAGCTTGTCGTCGTTGATGTTGCCGACGACGTTCACCTTGATGTTCGGGTGGACCTTCTCGAAGCGGTCGACGTTGTCCTGCACCGCCTTGACCTCGGACGGCGCGCTCCAGCCGTGCCAGAAGTTGATGGTGGTCCTCGCGTTCGGGTCGTCCGTGGCGCCGCTCTCCGACTGGCCGGTGCAGGCGGTGGCGAGGACGGATATCGCGGCGACCGCCACGGCGGCGGTGGTGAGGCTGTTTCTGCGCATGGCGAAGCTCCTTGGAGACGGTGAAGGAGAGGCAACAGAGCTTGGGAGGTAAGGCGGTACGGGGTGCGGGAGGTTCAGGGGCGGGAGGTGTCGAACACCTCGTCGCGGGTGTCCGCGAGGGCGCGTTCCAGGGCGCCGCGCAGCACCGGCAGCCGGACGGTCTCGGCGAGGACGAGCGGGGGCCGGGAGGCGGCCAGTTCGGCGAGTTCGGACTGGATCAGGGCGCGCAGCCGCTCGCCGCCGGCCGAGATCAGCCCGCCGGCCAGCACGATCAGCCCGGGGTCGAGCACGGCCGTCAGGGAGGCGAGCCCGGTCGCGAGCCGCTGCGCGTAACTCCGCAGCAGCTCGGTCAGCCGCTCGTCCTCGCCGTACGCGGCGGCGGCGCGGGCCAGCAGGGCGGCGGCCACCTCCGGGTAGGGCTGCTGCGGGGTGTCGATGCCGAGCGTCGCGGCGAGCCGGGGGATCGCCTGGGCGCCCGCCAGTTCCTGGAAACCGCCGCTGTTGGCCTTGACGACCTGGCGTACGAGCGGGGTGCCCGGCACCGGCAGGAAGCCGACCTCCCCGGCGCCGCCGGTGAAGCCGCGGTGCAGCCGGCCGTTGATGACGAGCGCGCCGCCGAGCCCCTCCTCGTTCCAGAGCAGGACGAAGTCGTCGTGGCCCCGGGCGGCCCCGCGCCGCTGCTCGGCCACCGCCACCAGGTTCACGTCGTTCTCGTACTCCACCGGCATGGGCAGCGCCGCCGCCAGCTCGTCGAGCAGGGTGGCGGAGTGCCAGCCCGGCAGGTGCGAGGCGTAGCGCAGCCGTCCGGTGCCCGGGTCGAAGGCGCCCGGCGTGCCGATCACCACCCGGTGGACCGCGGACCGGTCGAGACCGGCCTGCTCCACCGCACCGTCCAGCGCCCGGACGACCTGGCCGACCGCGCCCTGGGTGCCCCGGCCGGGGGTACGGAGCTCGAACTCGCCCACCGTCTCGCCGGTGACGTCGGCGACGGCGGCCACGATGCGCTGGGCGTTCACGTCGAGCCCGGCGACGTACGCCGCCTCCGGGTTGACCGCGTACAGCTGTGCGTTGGGCCCCGGGCGCCCCTCGGTGGTGCCGGTGGCCCGCACCAGCCCGGCCGCCTCCAGCCGGGCCAGCAGCTGCGAGGCGGTCGGCTTGGAGAGTCCGGTGAGCTTGCCGATCCGGGTACGGGAGAGCGGGCCCAGCTCCAGCAGCAGATCGAGGGCGGCGCGGTCGTTCATGGCGCGCAGCAGCCGGGGGGTTCCGGGCACACCGGTGCCCGGGGTGGTTCCTGCCATGGAGGTGGTTCCGCTCTCTGTTAGGAAAGTTTCCTGTCCGGTGAGAGGAAGGTAGGCGTCCGTACCCGGGCCGTCAATGGCGGGGCGGCCGGGCAACGAAAGAGTTACCTGGAGAGAGCGTGCGGCGGCGGCCCGAAACATGCCGAAGGGCCTCCGCGACCTGCGCGAAGGCCCTCCTGACGTGCGGGTACGGCTACTTGCTGACGCTCGGCGGGGTGAGCGGTGTCGCGGCCAGCGACTGTGGCGAGGTCGTCGAGGCGTACGCGGACGGGGCGGCCATCGCCGCCGTGGGGTCGGCCTTCGACTCGCTCGCGGGCTGCGCGGGCACGGCGCCGATCATGCTGATGCCCGCCTCGTCCAGCGACCGCTTGATGCGCCAGCGCAGCTCGCGCTCCACGGCCAGCGCCTTGCCCGGCATGGTCTTCGCGGTGACCCGTACGGTCATCGAGTCCAGCAGGACGGCGTCCAGGCCGAGGATCTCCACCGGGCCCCAGAGCCGCTCGCTCCACGGCTCCTCCTTCGCCATGACCTCGGTGGCGGCGGATACGGCCGCGCGCACCCGGTCCAGGTCCTCCGTCGGCCGGACCGTCACATCGACGCCGGCGGTGGACCAGCCCTGGCTGAGGTTGCCGATCCGCTTCACCTCGCCGTTGCGGACGTACCAGATCTCGCCGTTGTCGCCTCGCAGCTTGGTGACCCGCAGTCCCACCTCGATGACTTCGCCGGAGGCGACGCCGGCGTCCACCGTGTCGCCCACGCCGTACTGGTCCTCCAGGATCATGAAAACCCCGGAGAGGAAGTCGGTGACGAGGTTGCGCGCGCCGAAACCGAGCGCGACACCGGCGACACCGGCGGAGGCCAGCAGCGGCGCCAGATTGATCTCGAAGGCGCCCAGGATCATCAGCGCCGCCGTGCCCAGGATCAGGAACGAGGTCACCGACCGGAGCACGGAACCTATCGCCTCCGAGCGCTGGCGGCGCCGCTCGGCGTTGACCAGCAGTCCGCCGAGGGCGGTGCCCTCCACGGCCTGGGCGCTGCGGTTCATCCGCTCGATCAGGTTGGTGAGGGCGCGGCGGATCAGGTAGCGCAGCACGATCGCCACGGCGGCGATCAGGATGATGCGCAGACCGGTGTTCAGCCAGGTGGACCAGTTCTGCTCGACCCAGCCCGCGGCGTCGCCGGCCTGCCGGGCGGCCTCGTCGAGCGAGCCTCCCGACCCGGTCGACGGGGCGGCGGCCAACAGAACGGACGGGGACACGGTGGGACCTCCGGAACGGACGACAGCGGATCAACCAGGTTAACGACGGGCGCGGCCCGGATGATGTCCGCGGCCCGCCGAGAGACGCATCTCATCCCTTCATCACACGTTTCTGCGCGTTTGGCCGCGCAGCCCGGCCGCACCCGGCCGTCCGGCGGGAATGACGGGAACGACGGGAATGATGGGAGGCGGGAACGGCGGGAACGCGGGGAGGGGCGCGAACGGCCGGACACGGCCCGGTCCGTGCGGCCGTCGGGCGGAATCCGCTCGGCCCATTACCCGCACGTGGTGGCGCCCGGACCAGGCATGAGGAGAGACTGAGAGCGGATCGTCCCGGCGCGAGCCACGCGCCGCCGGCGTACAAGGAGGCATCCACCGTGCCGCACGTCCTGGTTCTCAACGCGTCGTACGAGCCGCTCGGCGTCGTACCGCTCCACCGCGCGCTCGTCCTCGTCCTCGAAAACAAGGCCGTCTGCCTCGAAGAGTCCGGCGCCCTCCTCCGCAGCCCCACCACCGCCGTACCGGCGCCCAGCGTGGTCCGCCTCAAGCGCTTCATCCGGGTCCCCTACCGGGGGCCCGTCCCCCTCACCCGCCGCGCGCTCTTCGCCCGGGACGGAGGCCGCTGCGTGTACTGCGGGGCCGCCGCCACCAGCGTCGACCACGTCGTCCCGCGCAGCCGGGGCGGTCTGCACGCGTGGGACAACGTGGTGGCCGCCTGCCGCCGCTGCAACCACGTCAAGGCCGACCGGCACCTCCCCGAGCTCGGCTGGCGCCTGCGCCACCCGCCCGCACCCCCCACCGGCCTCGCGTGGCGGATCATCGGCACCGGCCACCGCGACCCGCGCTGGCTGCCCTACCTCCAGCCGTTCGGCGCGGACGACGCGATGGCCCGGATCGACGGCGTCTCCGCGTGAGCACCGCCTGCCGCCCCGGTCGCAGGGCCGTGGTGGCAGGACCGTCGGCAGGGCCGTGATGGCGGGACCGCGGCGGCGGGACGGCGGGCGGACCGGCAGGTGGATTGGCTGAAAATGGCTCAAATCTGCCGTCCGGGGGAACGGAATGTGACCCACGGCACGTTGAGGACGTTGGCATCGGACCTATGCCACGCTCACGTCTGCGCACCCGAGGGCTGGGTAGGTCTCTGTTCCGTCCTGCTCCCACGGCCAGGAGGCCCACCTTGCCCGCAGCCGCGCGTCTTCCGCTCCCCGCCCTGTCCAAACAGGTCCCCGGTCCGGCCCGCCCGGAGCCGCTGACCAGTGAGCCGCTGACCAGTGAACCGCCCCTCCCGCCCGCAGCCGTCCCCCGTCCCTCCGGCGGACGCCGCACCGGCCTCGTCGCCGCGTTCGACGCGCCTCCCGCCGCCGGCGCCGCGCCCCTCACCAGCGAGCCGCCGCTCGCCGACGCCACCCCCCTGACGAGCGAGCCGCCGCTCGCCGTCGTCGCTCCGCTCACCAGCGAACCGACCGCCCCCGGTGTCGCGGGGGCCATGGAGTCTCCAGGAGTCTGAATGGGCCTCTCCCGGCTCGCCGCCCTGCACGGCGTCGCCACGTCCTACTCCCCGTCCGCCGGTGTCACGGTGCCCGTCCCCGACGACACGGTCACCGCCGTGCTCGCCGCGCTGGGCGTGGACGCCGCCACCCCGGAGGACGTACGGAGGTCGCTCGCCGCCGCCGAATCGAGGGCGGGCTCCCGGCTGCTCCCGCCGACCGTGGTGGTCTGGGCGGGCGAGCCGCTGCCGCCCGCCCTCGCCACGCTGCCGATCGGGACGACCCTGACGGTCGCCCCCGAGGCCGGACCGGGCGCCGCGCGGCCCGAGCCGCTCCTGCTGCGCGTCACCGGCGCGCAGGCCGACGTTCCGGACACGCCCCCGCCGTCCGCCGTCCCCGTCTGGTGGACCGACCCGCCCCTCGGCATCCACCGGGTGACCGCGCGCACCCTCGACCACCGGCAGGGCACCGCCACCCTCGTCGTCGCGCCCGCCCGCGCCCCGCATCCCCCCGCCCGCGCCCAGGGCTTCCTCGTCCAGCTCTACTCCCTGCTCTCCGCCCGCTCCTGGGGCATGGGCGACCTCGGCGACCTCGCCGACCTCGCCGCCTGGGCCGGACGCACCCTCGACGCCGGGTTCGTCCAGATCAACCCGCTGCACGCGGCCGTCCCCGGACGGCCCACCGACCCCTCCCCGTACCGCCCCTCCTCGCGGCTCTTCCCCGACCCCGTCCACCTGCACGTCGAGTCGATCCCCGAGTACGGCCGGGTAAGCGCCCGGGCGGTGCTGGACGACCTCCGCCAGGACGCCGCCGCGCTCTGCGAGGCGGTGCTCAACAAGGGCGCGCTGATCGACCGGGACGCCGTGTGGGAGCTGAAGCGGCAGGCACTGGAGCTCGTCCACCAGGTGCCGCTGACCCCCGGCCGCCGGGCCGCCTACTGCGACTTCCTCTCCGCCCGGGGCCAGGCCCTGGAGGACCACGCGCTCTGGTGCGCGCTGGCCGAGGTGCACGGACCCGACTGGCACACCTGGCCCGAGCCGCTGCGCGACCCCCGCTCCCGGGAGACCGCCCGTGCCCGCACCGGACTCCTCGACCGGGTGGACTTCCACAGCCGGCTCGCCTGGCTGACCGACATCCAGCTCGCCGAGGCCCAGCGGGCCGCCGAGGACGCCGGGATGGAGGTCGGCATCATCCACGACCTCGCCGTCGGCGTGCACCCGGCGGGCGCCGACACCTGGGCCGGCCAGGACCATTTCGCGCTCGGTATGTCCGTCGGCGCACCCCCGGACGCCTTCAACGCCCGGGGCCAGGACTGGGGCCTGCCGCCCTGGCGGCCCGACGCCCTCGCCGCCTGTGGCTACGCCCCCTTCCGGAGTCTGCTGCGCGGCCTCCTCGCGCACGCCGGAGCGCTCCGCGTCGACCACGTGATGGGCCTCTTCCGGCTCTGGTGGGTCCCCGAGGGCAAGCCGCCCACCGAGGGCACCTATGTCGGCCAGGACGGCGAGGCGATGCTCGCCGTCCTCGTCCTGGAGGCCCACCGCGCCGGGGCCGTCGTGCTGGGCGAGGACCTCGGCACGGTCGAGCCCGGCGTCCGCGAGGCGCTCGCCCGGCGCGGCGTCCTCGGCACCTCCGTCCTCTGGTTCGAACGAGACTGGGAGGGCGACGGCCGCCCGCTGGCACCCGAACGGTGGCGCCAGGACTGCATGGCCACCGCCACCACCCACGACCTGCCGTCCACCGCGGCCCGCCTCTCCGGCGACCACGTACGGCTCCGCCACGAACTCGGCCTGCTCACCCGCACCCTGGAGGAGGAGCTCGCGGAGGACGCCGCCGACAGCGCCGAATGGCTCGGCCTGCTCGCCCGGCTGCGGCTGCTGCCCGAAGGGGAGGGCGACGAGGAGGCCGCCGTACGGGCCGTGCACCGCTTCCTGCTGCGCACCCCCGCCCGGCTCACCGGCATCTGGCTCCCGGACACGGTGGGCGACCGGCGCCCGCAGAACCTCCCCGGCACCTGGGACCAGTACCCCAACTGGCGCCTGCCGATCGCCGACGGGGAGGGCCGTCCCCTGACGCTGGAGCAGATCACGGGCTCGCCCCGGCTGCACCGCCTGATGGACGGGCTGACCCCCCGAACCGCACGTACGGCACCCCCGGACGCGCGGCGTCCTTAGGCGTTCGCTACGTTTGCACCGTGGACAAGAAGAACGCTATGCGCGCCGGCGCCGTTGCGGCCGGTACGACGCTGATGATGCTGCTCATGTCGTCCCCCGCCCTCGCGCTCACGCGCGACGACGGCGACGACCCGGGTACCGGCCTGTCGGTCATCGAGACCATCAGCCTGTACGTCCTCGCGCCCCTCGCGCTGTTCGTGGTGATCGCGGGCCTGGTCGTGGTGCTCGACAAGTCCAAGAAGAAGGCGTAACCGCCTCACACGCTCACGCCGTGTGCGCCGCCGGTACGGGTTACCGCGCGGCGCACACGCATGTCCGGATACGGGCACGCCGCCAGGTGCCCACGAGGGCGCCCGGACCACGCCGCGGTCCCGCCACGCGTGAGGGCGCCCGCGCGCCCCTCCTGTCCGTGTCGGTCGGCACGCGGCGGCTCTCCTGTG
>NZ_JBSFFN010000024.1:0-122691 GCF_053596135.1 Streptomyces sp. NPDC001770
TGATTCTTTTTTTTTTTTTGTTGGTTTTTTTTTTCCGTCTGGTGCAGTTCGCGGGGGGGGGGGGCCCGGGGGGCCCCCCCCCCCCCGCCCCTCCGCCGTTCCCGTCAGGCGCTGAGCGGGAAGACGTCTCCCAACTCCCGGAAGACGGCCGTGTTGAGCGCGAAGGCGCGCTTGCACTCGTCCACGATGCGCTGCCGCTCCAGGTCGTCGGCGTCGACCGCGTCCAGCAGCTCGCGGTAACCGCGCTTGAAAGCGGCGGGGTTGGCGATCTCCTCGAAGACGTAGAACCGCACCCCGTCGCCCTTGTGGGCGAAGCCCCAGGTCTTCTCGGCCCGGTCGCGGATGATCTGTCCGCCGGAGAGGTCGCCGAGGTAGCGGGTGTAGTGGTGCGCTATGTAACCGGCGGGCCAGTCACGGGCGCAGGTGGCGACCCGCTCGGCGTACGCGGCGGTGGCCGGCAGCGGCTCCAGGCCCTCGCGCCACTCCGGCCCCCGCAGGTGCGCCAGGTCCCGCTCCAGTTCGGCGAGCCGCATCAGCGGCGCCTGTATGAAGGGCCCCGCGACCGGGTCCCGCCGCAGCCGCTCGGCACCCTCTTCCAAAGCGCGGTACACGAACCACAGTTGCTCGGTGTAGCGGGTGTACGCGTCCACCCCCAGGCGCCCGCCGAGCATGTCTCCCATGAAGGTGGAGGTCTCCGCCTCCGTGTGCTGCTCGTGGGACGCGGTGCGGATGACCGTGGAGAACGGGGTGACGGGGGTGACGGTGCCGGTGGACGTGTCCAAGGCGGGCCTCCGGGGCCGAGAGAGCGGAAAACCGGGAAGGACGGAAACGTGTGGCACCGACGCGGCGGCTCGCGCCGCGTCGGCCACCCCCCGATCCTCTTACTTAGGCTTACCTAAGTCAACACGTTGCCGACTTCCTGTCGGTAAACACCCCGTGCCCGGGGAACGCGCGCGCCCGGTGGCCCGGAACCGGAATCGCCGGTCCCCGGCCACCGGGCGCGCGCTCCTGCCGGAGGTGCCCGCGGGTCCTACGGCAGGGTGAGGATGTCCGCTCCGGTCTCGGTCACCACCAGGGTGTGCTCGAACTGGGCGGTGCGCTTCCGGTCCTTGGTCAGCACGGTCCAGCCGTCGTCCCACATGTCGTACTCATGGGTGCCCAGGGTCAGCATCGGCTCGATGGTGAACGTCATCCCCGGCTGCATCACGGTGGTGGCGTGCGGGCTGTCGTAGTGCGGCACGATCAGACCGGAGTGGAACGAGGTGTTGATGCCGTGCCCGGTGAAGTCCCGCACCACGCCGTACCCGAAGCGCTTGGCGTACGACTCGATGACCCGGCCGATCACGTTGATCTGACGGCCGGGGCGGACCGCCTTGATGGCCCGGTTCAGCGACTCCCGGGTGCGCTCCACCAGCAGCCGCGACTCCTCGTCCACGTCGCCGCAGAGGTAGGTGGCGTTGTTGTCGCCGTGCACACCGTTGATGTACGCCGTCACGTCGAGGTTCACGATGTCGCCGTCGCGCAGCACCGTCGTGTCGGGGATGCCGTGGCAGATGACCTCGTTGACCGACGTGCACAGGGACTTGGGGAAGCCGCGGTAGCCGAGCGTCGACGGGTAGGCGCCGTGGTCGACCATGAAGTCGTGGGCCACCCGGTCCAGTTCGTCGGTGGTGACGCCGGGCGCGATGTGCTTGGCGGCCTCCCCCATCGCCTGCGCGGCGATCCGGCCCGCGATACGCATCCGCTCGACGGTGTCGGAGTCCTGGACCTCCGGGCCGGTGTACGGCGTCGGACCCGGCTTGCCCACGTACTCGGGGCGCCGGATATTTCCGGGTACGGAACGGACGGGAGAGATCTCCCCGGGTGCGAGCAGCGACTGACCAGACATGTCAGCGAGTCTAACCAGCGCCCCTGGGGCAAGCTGGCACAGAGGAAAGGAGTCCCGATGGCCCTGTTCAAGAAGCGCACGGTCGGCAAACCGGGCGAGTGGTACTACTGCCTGGAGCACAGAAAGGTCGAGGAAGGCCCCGAGTGCCCGGCGAAGGACCGCTTCGGCCCGTACGCCTCGCGCGAGGCGGCGCAGCACGCCATGGACACCGCGCAGGAGCGGAACCTGGAGTGGGACACCGACCCCAAGTGGCACGACCGCAACCGGCCCCCGGCCTCCTGAGCCCCGCGCGGTGACCGCGCTCAGAACGCCGGCACCCCCGGCGCGGCGGGCGCGTCCGGGTCCGCCGGGGCGGCCGTCGCGGCGTCCCGGCGGCGAACGGCGTCCTCGTCGGTGGCGGAGTCGTACCGGAGCAGCTTCGGGAGCGCCGCCGTCAGCAGGGCCACCGAGGCGACACAGGCGACCCCGCCGGTCCAGACCGCCGAGCGGGTGCCGGTCCAGCCCGCCATCGCCCCGGCCCGGACCTGGCCGAGCTGCGGCCCGACGCTGTAGGAGAGCACCTCGATGCCGGCCAGCCGGCCCCGCAGCTCCTCCGGGATGGTCTGGTTCCAGATGGCGGAGCGGCCGAGTCCGCTCAGCATGTCGCCCGCGCCCGCGATGCCCAGGCAGACCAGCACCGGCCAGACGCTGTCGAAGAGCCCCGCGCCCGCGATGGCCAGCCCCCACGCGGCGGCCCCGGACACCACGAAGAGCCCGTGCCGCCGCACCCGGGAGGTCCAGCCGCTGGTCAGCCCCAGCACCAGCGAGCCCACCGACCCGGCGGCGTACATCAGCCCCAGCGACCAGGGGGCGTCGAGGTCGTCCGCGAGGAACGGGAAGACCGCGTTCGGGAAGGCGAAGAACATCGCCGCCAGGTCGATCGCGTACGTCCCCAGCAGCACCGGCCGGCTCCACGCGTACGCCGCGCCCTCGGCGATCCCGCGCAGCGACGGCTTCCGCGCGGTGCGGGCGGGTGGCGCGGGAGTGAGCCGCAGGCAGAGGACGACCGAGACGGTGAAGGTGACGACGGTGACCCCGTACGCGGTGGCGTGCCCGGCATAGGCGACGACCAGGCCCGCCAGGGCCGGCCCCGCGATCGCGCCCGCCTGCCAGCGCAGGGCGTTCAGCGCGGCGGCCGCCGGCAGGTGCTCGTGCGGCACGATCCGCGCCAGCAGCGAGTCGAGCGCGGGCCGCTGGAGCCCGGCGAGCGCCGAGACGCCCCCGGCCACGACGTACAGCGGCCAGAGCAGCGGCTCCGGCAACAGGGCGTTGACCAGCAGGATCACGGCCAGCACACCGAGTCCGGCCTCCGTGCCGAGGATGACCTTGCGACGGTCCACCGCGTCCGCGAGCGCCCCGCCGTACAGCCCGAAGACCACCAGCGGCACGAGTTCGACCGCGCCCATCGCCCCGACCGCCAGCGGGGACCCGGTCAGCTCCTTGATCTGGAGCGGCAGCGCGATCAGCGCCATGAAACTGCCGAAGTACGTGATCAGGCCCTGGCCCCAGAGCAGCCGGAAGTCGGCGGAGGCGTGCCAGGGGGCGAGGTCGGGGAGGAGGGAACGGAGGGTACGGGAGGCGCGGCGCGGGCGCGGGTCGTTCACGAGAGATCATGGTCCGGCCCTCCGGGGGTCCGGCGCAACCCCTCCTCGGGCCCTGATACCCGCCCTACCAGCGAAGACGTCCCGGCGGCGGGTGCCCGGCGCCGCTGCCGCAGCGCGTGCCCGCGCTCTACCACCGCGCCGGTGGCGGTGCGGTGAGCCGGTCCGCCAGCCGCGAGAGCCGGTCCCGGAACGAGCGCCGCCCGTGCGCCGACGGCCGCCCGGTCTCCCCGGCCGCCGAGCTCACCAGATGCTGCACGGTGTCCAGGTCCACGTCGTCCTCCTCGGTCACCACCAGGGCCTCGTGGCCGAGCCCCCGCACCTCGGGATCGCCACCCCCCAGCGTGAGCACCGTCGCCCCCGAGCGCCGGGCGTCCCACACCCGTTCCATCAGCCCGCCGTCCGGCCGTTCGGGCGCCACCAGCAGCAGCGTCTCCCCCCGCCCGGCCGCCTCGATCCGGCCCAGCCCCACCGCCAGATGCGCCGGATCGGCCGGCCGCACCCGGTGGCGCACCAGCGTGGGAGTCAGCTCCGGCAGCCCCGACCACGCCGCCTCGTCGACGAGGTGCGCCGCCAGGTGCCAGGGCTCGTACGCCTCGGTCCCGACCAGCAACAGCCCGCCGCCCTGCGGGACGACGGACGAACGCAGGGCCCCGGCGAACCGGCGGGCCGCACCCGGCCACTCGGTCCCGGCGAGCACCTCACGCAACAGCGCCACGCGCACGGCATCCATGGCCCGGCATCATGCAGCAGCCCGCGGGCGTTCCGCAGCCGGACACGGAAGGTGCACCCGTACGGGACGCGTACGGGGCGCGCGCGGGACACGTACCGGACGTTCGCGCACGGGCCGGGGTGTGCCGCCGGAGAGCCGGTACTCCGCAGTAGTGTCGGGGCCATGACTACCCACGACAGTGCCGGCGCGCCCAAGGCGCCCGCCAAGGACCCCTGGGACCTGCCCGACGTCTCCGGACTCACCGTCGGCGTGCTCGGCGGCACCGGCCCGCAGGGCCGCGGCCTCGCCTACCGCCTCGCCCGCGCCGGGCAGCGCGTGACCATCGGCTCCCGCGACGCCGCCCGCGCCGCCGAAGCCGCCGCCGAACTCGGCCTCGGCATCGAGGGCGCGGACAACGCCGCCTGCGCGCTCCGCAGCGACATCGTGATCGTCGCCGTGCCGTGGGAGGGCCACGCCAAGACGCTGGAGTCGCTGCGCGCCGAACTCGCGGGCAAGCTCGTCGTCGACTGCGTCAACCCGCTCGGCTTCGACAAGAAGGGCGCCTACGCCCTCAAGCCGGAGGAGGGCAGCGCCGCCGAACAGGCCGCCGCCCTGCTGCCCGACTCCCGCGTCACCGCAGCCTTCCACCACCTCTCCGCGGTGCTGCTCCAGGACGCCGACATCGACGAGATCGACACCGACGTCATGGTGCTGGGCGAGGCCCGCGCCGACACCGACATCGTGCAGGCCCTCGCCGGCCGCATCGCGGGCATGCGCGGCGTCTTCGCCGGACGGCTGCGCAACGCCCACCAGGTCGAGTCGCTGGTCGCCAACCTGATCTCGGTCAACCGCCGGTACAAGGCACACGCGGGACTGCGCGCCACCGACGTGTGATCCGCGCCGGGTGATCGGTGATCCGTACCGGGTGATCCGTGGCGGGGAACCGTACCGGGTGATCCGTACGGGAGCCCGCGCCCCGGGGGCGGGCGTACCCGGGGCGGAACGGAACGGGGCATGAGGGACACTGGACGGGACCGCGCACCACCCCCGGACAGGAGCCGCCCCCATGCCCCGCATCGCCCTCTACCCGCTCGTCGTCTGCGTCCTCGCCGTCGTCGCCGCGGTGGTCTCCTTCGCCCAGGGCAGCCTGCTCGGCATCCTCTGGGTGCTGGTGGCGGGGCTCTCGTCCAACATGACCCTGTACTACGTGCGCCGTCACCGCGCGACCACCGGCGACTGACCACCGGGTCCGCGGGCGCGAGGAACTGGGGCCCGTTCCGGCGAGATCCTGGGGTCTACCCGGACAGCGCCGCCGACAGCGCCTCGCAGCGGGGGTCCTGCTGGTCGGAGAACGCCTGCCAGAAGCGGTAGGTGTCCAGCCCGCAGTACGTCTCGAAGTCGCTGACCCCGAGCCCCCGCAGCAGCGCGTCCACGGCGTCGAAGAACACCGCGTTCACCTCCGGCACCCACAGCAGTCCGAACACCGCGATCAGCCCGAACGGCGCGAACGGCTCCACCTGGCGCCGGACCTTGTACGACAGCCAGGGCTCGATCACCCCGTACCCGTCCAGCCCCGGCACCGGTACGAAGTTGAGGATCGCCGCCGTGACCTGGAGCAGCGCCAGGAACGCCAGCGCGAACCGGAACACCACCGGCACCCCGTCGAGGCCGCCCAGCCAGAACGGCGCCGTGCAGACGACGGCGAACAGGACGTTCGTCAGCGGCCCCGCGGCCGAGATCAGACTGTGCTTCCAACGCCCGCTGATCCGGCCCCGTTCGATGTAGACGGCCCCGCCCGGCAGCCCGATGCCACCCATGATCACGAAGAGCACCGGCAGCACGATGCTGAGCAGGGCGTGCGTGTACTTCAACGGGTTGAGCGTCAGATAGCCCTTCCCGGCGATCGAGATGTCCCCGCTGTGCAGAGCCGTACGGGCGTGCGCGTACTCGTGCAGGCAGAGCGACACGATCCAGCCACCCGTGACGAACAGGAAGACCGCGAACCCGGTCTGCTCGGCGAACCCCGTCCACACGGCCACGCCGGCGACGGCCGTGACGGCGACGATCCCGAGGAAGATCGGGCTGATGCGCCGGTCGTGGCGGCTGATCGCAGTGGTCATGCGAGGAGAGTAGGGCCTTTCGCGCGGATCGGGCCGAGCCCACCGGCCGCCGTCCGCCCGTCACTTCGGGCCGGCCTTCGGTGGGCCGCCTCTCCAGCCGCCCGCTCTCGTGGCTCCGGTTCCCCGACTCGCCCCTGATCGCCCGGGGTTCACCTCCGATGCCACGCGTCGCCCGCTGGAGCACCGCTCGGGGCGCGTCCCCGCGGTAGCCCGCGCTGCCGCCGGACCCATGCCCCGCTTCCGCACGGAGTGCGACCGGACCACCGCGTAAGGTCACCCGACGCCACGCGAGCTATCGGAATATATCGGGTGGCTGTGCGAGTCCCGATCCCCTTCACGGACAATGGCCCCGTGCGCTACTGCATCCTCGGTACGACCCAGGTACTTCGCGACGACGGCACGGCCGTCGCCCTCGGCGGGGCGCGGCTGCGTGCCCTGCTCACCGTTCTCGCCCTGAGCCCCGGCCGGGCGGTCCCGGTCGCGGTGCTCGTGGACGAGGTCTGGGACGGTGAGCCGCCCGCCGACGCGCCGGGCGCGGTCCAGGCGCTCGTGGGCCGGCTGCGCCGGGCGCTCGGCCGGGACGCCATCGCCTCCGTCGAGAACGGCTACCGGCTCGCCGCCGAGCCCGACGCGGTCGACCTGCACCGCTTCGAGCGGCTGGCGGGGGAGGGGAGCCGGGCGCTGGAGGCCGGTGACGGCGCGAAGGCGCTCGACGCGCTCGACGCCGCCCTCGCCCTGTGGCGCGGCCCCGCCCTCGCCGACCTGCCCGACCGCACCGCCGTCGCCGCCCGCTGGGAGGCCCGGCGGCTCGCGGCCCGCCGCGCCCGGGGCGGCGCCCACCTCGCGCTCGGCCGCGCCGAGGAGGCGCTGCCCGAACTGGTCGCGCTCTGCGCCGACCACCCGCTCGACGAACCGCTCCAGGCGCTGCGCATCCGCGCCCTGCACCACGCGGGCCGCACCGCGCAGGCCCTCGCCGCGTACGAGGAGGTGCGCGCCCTGCTCGCCGCCCGGCTCGGCACCGACCCGGGTGCCGAACTGCGCTCCCTGCACACAGAGTTGCTGCACCACGGCAGCGCCCCGCCGGCCCGCCCAGGGGCGGGCGCCGCCCGCCCCGGTCATCCCGGCGACCGCCCCGCGGTACCGGCCCGCCCGCTCGGCCCCGTCGTCCGGACACCCGCGAGCGGCGTCCCGGAGGTCCGTACCGCGGCCGCCCGGTCCGCCACCCCGGTCGCCCTGCCGCCCCTCCGCCCGGCGTCCGGCAACCTGCGGGCCCGGCTCACCAGTTTCGTCGGCCGCGAGACGGACATCGCGTCGCTGCGCGAGGACCTCGACAGGTCCCGGCTGGTCACGCTCCTCGGCCCCGGCGGCGCGGGCAAGACCCGGCTCTCGCAGGAGGCCGCCGAGACCGTCGCCGGCAACTGGCCGGACGGCGTATGGATGGCCGAACTCGCCCCCGTGGACGACCCCGAGGCCGTGCCCGAAGCGGTGCTCTCCGCGCTCGACGCCCGGGAGACCGTGCTGCGCGGCGCCGGTGCCGAGGAGATGCGCGTCGCCGAGGGAGGCACCGCGAGCCCCCTCGTACGCCTCACCGAGCACTGCGCGCGCCGCCGGATGCTCCTGCTGCTCGACAACTGCGAGCACGTCGTCGGCGCCGCCGCCGCGCTCGCCGACCACCTCCTCGCCCGCTGCCCCGACGTGACCGTCCTCGCGACGAGCCGCGAACCCCTGGGCGTGCCGGGCGAGTTCGTCCGCCCGGTGGAACCCCTGCCGGACCCCACGGCGCTCCGCCTCTTCGAGGAGCGCGGCAACGCCGCCCGGCCCGGCTTCCGGAGCGACGCCGACCCGGCGACCGCCGCGGCCAGCGCCGAGATCTGCCGCCGCCTCGACGGACTGCCGCTCGCCATCGAACTCGCGGCCGCACGGCTGCGGATGCTCAGCCCCCGGCAGATCGCCGACCGGCTCGACGACCGCTTCCGGCTGCTCTCCAGCGGCAGCCGCACGCTGCTGCCGCGCCAGCAGACCCTGCGCGCCGTCGTCGACTGGTCCTGGGACCTGCTCGACACCGCCGAACGCGCCGTACTGCGCCGGATGTCGGCCTTCGCCGGCGGCTGCTCCCTCGCGGCGGCCGAGGAGGTCTGCTCCCTGCGCGCGGGCGACTCCGGCGGCGCGGGACGCCAGGAGGGCCAGGAGGCGGTCGACTTCCGTGACGTCGCCGTCCTCCTCGGCTCACTCGTCGACAAGTCCCTCGTCGTCGCCGAGGAGTCGGGCGACGGCGAGATGCGCTACCGGCTGCTGGAGACCGTGGGGGAGTACGCCTCCGAGCGCCTCGACGAGGCGGGCGAGCGCGCCGCCGTCGACCGGTCCCACCTCGTGTACTACCGCGAGCTGGTGCGTACCGAAGGCCCCCGGCTGCGCGGCGCCGGACAGCCGGCCACCCTGGAGCTGTTCCGGCGCGAGTACGAGAACGTGCGCACCGCCTTCCGCCACGCGGCGGCCCTGGAGGACGAGCACGAGTGCCTCTGCATCGTCATGTCGATGGGCTGGTACTGGATGCTGCGCGACCTGCGCGACGACGCCCGTCAGTGGGCCGACGTCACGGCGGCGCTGGGCCCCGACCCGTTCGCCCCGCCCGGGACGCCCGCGCCCTCGCTGTACGAGCGGTGCACGGACAGGCCGCCGCCGATGGATCCCGACCAGCTCATGGAGGCGCGGCGCGGGGTACGGCTCATCCAGATCGCCAACATGGACCACGAGATGGACCTGTGGATGACCGAGGACAGCATGGAGCGGCTCCGGGTCATCGCCCGGACCTACACCCCCGGCCAGCCGCAGACCTGCCGCTCGCCCGGATCGCTCTGGATCTTCGCCGTCATCATCACCGGTGAGCGGGAGGAGCTGTACGGCGTGATGGACGAGACCGTGCGCGCCTGCCGTGAGTACGGCTACGAGTGGGAGCTGGGCGCGGCGCTCCAGACGCGGGCCAACCTCCTCGCCAACCGGCCCGAATCGACCCCGGAGGCCCGGGTCGACGCGGACGAGAGCCTGGAGATCTTCACCCGGCTGCAGGACGCCTGGGGCTCCGCCGAGGCCCTCGCCTCGCGCGGCGAGGCCAACGAGCAGTCGGGCGCGTACGAGGCGGCCGCCGAGGACTACCTCGCCGCCATGGAGTACGCCGAACAGCTCGGCGCGCAGTCGCAGGTCGCCGTGTTGCGCACCCGGTACGCGAACGTCCTCGCGGAGACCGGGCGGGAGGCGGCGGCGGAGGCCATCTTCCGCGAGGTCATCGGCATGGACCGGACGAACTCCGGGCACGAGGCCACACCCTTCGCCCGGATGCACCTGGGCATGCTCCTCGGCCGCACCGGGCGGGTAGGGGAGGCGCGCGCCCAGATGGAGCTGCTGGCGGCCGAGTTCCACTCGCAGACGCTGGCCATCTTCGAGGGCTTCGTCGCGGGCGTGGTGGCATGGCTGGACAACGAGGAGGGGCTGTACGCGCACGCCCTGGACACCGCGCTCAGGGCGGTGGAACGGGCGAACGACCGGCTGGCCCAGATGGTGGCCCCCCAGATGACCCCCATCCACCTGGTGTCGGTGGCCTGGGCGCTGGCCGGGCTCGGCGGTGAGGAACGCGGCCGGGACGCCGCCCGGTTGCTCGGCTCGCAGGCCGCTCATCTCTCGCGGATGCACGTGCCCACCATGGTGGAGCGGCAGAACCTCGTCCGCGCCGAGGAAGCGGCACGCGCCGCGATCGGGGACGCGGCGTTCGAGGCGGCATACGCCGAGGGCGGTGACCTCTCGCTGGAAGAGGTCACCGCCCTGGCGGACGCGCACAACGGGTGAACACCGTCCCGTGGTTCCCGCCAGGTGCGCGACGACCGCCACGGCACCTCGCCGCGTAGCCGGAGCGTTCGCGCACGGTGGCGCGGCAGGGGAGCGACACGCCCAGGCCGGGTGGGTCCGGGGGCGTCGCGGCCTTGGTGATTGCCTGTGTTCCCGCAGTCCGGTCGGAAGGGTGAGAGAGATGGGCACGCACGAGATCGGTCCACGCATGGTGGGCGAGAGGCTGATGTACAACCGCGCGGTCCGGGTCGAATCTCCACGGAACTGGCTCTTCGTCTCCGGGCACGAGGCCCGCGGCGACGACGGCGCCATCGCCTGCGAGGGGGACATGGCCGGGCAGATGAGGCTCACCCTGCAACGGCTCGGGCAGACCGTCGCCGAAGCGGGGATGACGATGGCGGATGTCGTGCAGATCCGGGTCTTCACCACCGACCTGGCCGGCTGCAAGGCCCACTACACGGTCCTCATGGACGAACTCGCCGCAGTCCGCTGTCGTCCGGCCAGCCTCCTGGCGGAGGTCAGTGCCCTGTCCGACCCCGACATGCTCATCGAGATCGAGGCCGTCGCGGTGGACTGAGTCGTCCCGCCGCTCCTTTCGCGGGAGCCTGCCTTCACGCGGGAGCGCGACGGCGGGAGACCGCGGCCGGGTTCGGCTCCCGGTGACCCGAGCCGGCCGGTGATCACGAATCCCCGCGCGCCCCGGTGCCGCGACCGGACCAGCCGTCCGCCGTACGTCCGGCTCCCGGGCGTACGGCGGACGGCGGGGCCCCGGCCGTCAGGACGCCTTGCGGAACTTGGCGACGGCGAGCGGCGCCATCACGACGGTGATGATGCCGGCCCAGGCGAGGGTCACCCAGACCGAGTGGGCGATCGGGCCGCCCATCATCAGGCCGCGCGCCGCGTCGGCGAGGTTCGACAGCGGGTTGTACTCGGTGAACGTCTGGAGCCAGCCCGGCATCGTCTGGGTCGGCGCGAAGATGGAGGATCCGAACTGCAGGGGCATCAGCACCAGCATTCCCGTCGCCTGGACCGCCTGGGCCGTCTTCATGGCCAGCCCGAGCAGGATGAAGATCCACATGATGGCGGCGCCGAACACCGCCGAGAGCGCGACGGCTTCGAGCAGACCGAGGAACGAGGTCTGGATCTCCATGCCGAGCGCGAAACCCATCGCCAGCAGGATGATGGTGGCGACCATCATCCGGCCCAGCTCCACCACGATCTTCGCGATCAGCACCGAGGACCGGGCGATCGGCATCGTGCGGAACCGGTCCATGACGCCCTTGCGGAAGTCGTCGTTGACCCCCGTGCCCACGGCGGAGGCGATGTTCATCCCCATCATGGCCATCAGGCCGGGGATCAGGTAGTTGAGGTACTCCTCCCGGCCGCCGCCGAGGGAGCCGCCGACCGAGCCGCCGAACACGTACGTGAAGAGCAGCGTGAAGATCACCGGCATCAGGAGCGCGTCGAACATCGACTCCGGATCCTTCTTGATCTGGAGCAGGTTGCGCCGGGTCAGCGCCCCGATGTGGCGCAGGTTGGCGCGCAGCCCGATCCTCCCCTCGTCGCTCGTGGGCCGGACCGGCGCCCGGTCGATGGGGGACTTCGTCAGTGTGGTCGTACTCATGCGGCGACCTCCTCGTCGGTCGGAGCGGCGGCGGACGTGGTCTTGCCGCCGGTGATGGCGAGGAAGACCTCGTCCAGGCTGGGCAGTGCGGTGGCGACGTGGGCGAGGGGGAAGCCCCGGGTGCCCAGCAGGCCGATGACAGCGGTCAGTTGCTCGTCGCTCAGGATCGGTACGTACAGCAGGCCCTCGTCCGGGACCGCCTGCGCGCCCGAGACCCCGTCGAGGCCGGTCTCGCGGAGGGCGCGGGCCATCGCAGGCAGGTCGGCCGGGTCGGACGGGCGGATCTGGAGGGTCCGGCCGCCGACCTTCGCCTTCAGCTCGTCGACGCCGCCGCGCGCGATGATGCGGCCCTTGTCGATCACCGTCAGCTCGCTGGCGAGCTGCTCGGCCTCTTCCATGTACTGGGTGGTGAGCAGCACGGTCGCCCCCTCGGCGACCATCCGCTGCACCTCGTCCCAGACCTCGTTGCGGGTACGGGGGTCGAGCCCCGTCGTCGGCTCGTCCAAGTAGAGGACGGCCGGGCGGCCGATCATGGAGGCGGCCAGGTCGAGCCTGCGCCGCATGCCGCCGGAGTAGTCCATCGCGGGGCGGCGGGCCGCCTCGGTGAGTGAGAACCGCTCCAGGAGCTCGTCGGCGCGGCTGCGGGCCTCCTTGCGGGGCAGGTCGAGGAGCCGGCCGATCATGTAGAGGTTCTCCCAGCCGGAGAGCTTCTCGTCGACGGAGGCGTACTGCCCGGTCAGGCCGATGGTGCGGCGCAGCTGCCGGGGCTGCTTGACCACGTCGTAGCCGGCGACCGTCGCGTAACCCGCGTCCGGCACGATGAGCGTGGAGAGGGCGCGTACGAGCGTCGTCTTGCCCGCGCCGTTCGGGCCGAGCACACCGAGCACGGTGCCCTCGCGCACATCGAGGTCGACACCGTCGAGTGCCTTGGTGGTGCCGTAGTGCTTCACCAGCCCCCGTACTTCGATGGCGATTCCGCGCCCGGGGTTCATGTCGTTTCGCGTCATGTCCACCATGGGACCAGACGCGGCCGACAGCTCACCGATATATCGCCGACAGCGGGACGTGGAACGGATTTCCGGGTGTCGATTCTCCCGTCGGCGCCCTGTCGGCCCTCTGTCGGCCCTCTGTCGGCTCTCTGCTGCCGGCCGGCCGGCGGGCCGTCGCGGGCACCCGCGCGCCGGGTGGACGGGGGGCGTGCGGGGGTGTGCGTCAGCCCGCCGATGGGGGAAGTCGGCGGGCTGACGGTGGTGCCGGAGGTGGCTGTGTGACCGGCGCGGCGGGTGCGCCCCGCACGGCCGGGGGGTGGCGTGGGGAGGGCCCGCCCGTACCGTCCACGGAGCGGGCGGGCCCGCCCGTACCGTCCATGGAGGCGGCGCGAGGGCGGGGCCCGCCCGTACCGTCAGTGGAAGGTGTGCTCCGGCGCCGGGAAGGCGCCGCCGACGACCTCGCCCGCGAACTCCTTCGCCGCGTCACCCAGGACCTGGCGCAGATTCGCGTACTGCTTGGTGAAGCGCGGCACCTTGCCGCCCGTCAGCCCGACCATGTCGGTGTAGACGAGCACCTGGGCGTCGGTCTCGTTGCCGGCGCCGATCCCGACGGTCGGGATGTGCAGGGTGCGGGTGACCTCGGCGGCCAGCTCGGCCGGGACCAGTTCCAGCACGACCGCGAACGCCCCCGCGTCCTGTACGGCCTTGGCGTCCCGCAGCAGCTGCTGCGCGGCCTCCTCGCCGCGCCCCTGCACCCGGTACCCCATGGAGTTGACCGACTGCGGGGTGAGGCCGATGTGGCCCATGACCGGGATGCCGGACTCGACCAGCAGCCGGATCTGCTCGTGGCTGCGTTCACCGCCCTCCAGCTTCACGGCGCCGACACCGGCCTCCTTGACCAGCCGGGTCGCGCTGCGGAGCGCCTGGACGGGGCCCTCCTGGTACGAGCCGAAGGGCAGGTCGCCGACGACGAGGGCGCGCTTGGTGCCCCGTACGACTGCGGCCGACAGCATGGTGATCTCGTCCATCGTGACGGGCACGGTGGTGTCGTAACCGAGGTGGCAGTTCCCCATGGAGTCGCCGACGAGCAGGACCGGGATACCGGCCTCGTCGAACACGGACGCGGTCATCGCGTCGTAGGCGGTCAGCATGGGCCACTTCTCGCCGCGCGCGGTGGCGGCGGCGATGTCGTGGACGGTGATGCGGCGGGTGCTCCTGCCTCCGTACAGCGCCTTGCCGCTGTCGGTGGAAGAGGGTCCGGCAGGGGGGTGGGCAGACTGATTCTGCGCAGCGTTGAGCGACATGGCCAACGGCTCCTTCGTCATCTCGAGGCGCCCTGACGGCGTCCCCGGATCCCTTCCATGGTGGCATCCCCCGGTGGTGCGCGGGAAGTGGGCCCGCGGTTCGCCTTCCGCCGGATCGTCGGGGCGGGCCCGGAGAGCCGGACGGAGACGCGGCGGGAAGGGTAAAGACTTTACAATACGAGACGGTCTCGTATCGAAATGACGCTACTCTCTTCACCATGTCCATACCGTCCGGCGCGCCTGCCGCCGTGTCCCGTGTCCCGGAGGCGGTCCACCGTCGCCGTTGGGCCATTCTCGCCGTGCTCATGTTCAGCCTGCTCATCGTGGTGCTGGACAACTCGATCCTGAACGTCGCGGTCAAGACGATCGCCAGTCCCGCGCCGGACGGGATCGGCGCCACCCAGAGCGAGCTGGAGTGGGCGATCAACTCCTACACGCTCGTCTTCGCCGGCCTGCTCTTCACCGCCGGTCTGCTCGGCGACCGGCTCGGCCGCAAGTGGGTGCTGCTCTGCGGCATCACCGTCTTCGTCGTCGGCTCCGCGCTCGCCGCCTTCTCCGACACCCCGGGCCAGCTCATCTCCTGGCGTGCGGTGATGGGTCTCGGTGCGGCCTTCGTGATGCCGGCCACCCTCGCCATCCTGATGAACGTCTTCGAGCCCGCCGAGCAGCCCAAGGCCATCGGCATCTGGGCCGGCGGCGTCGGCCTCGGCATCGCCATCGGCCCGATCACCGGCGGACTCCTGCTGGAGCACTTCTGGTGGGGCTCGATCTTCCTCGTCAACGTGCCCGTGGGCCTCGTCGCCCTGGTGGCGATGGTGATCCTCGTACCGGACTCGCGCGACCCCAAGCCCGGCCGGCTCGACCCGGTGGGCGTCGTCCTGTCCGTCGTGGGCCTCGTGCTTCTCGTCTACGGCATCATCCGGGGCGGCGAACTCGCCGACTTCACCGATGTCACCGTGCTCGCCCCGGTCATCGGCGGCGTGGCCGTCCTGGTCGCCTTCGTCCTGTACGAGAAGCGCGTCGAGCACCCCGCGCTCGACGTCTCGCACTTCAGGAAGCCGGCGTTCTCCGCCGCCGTCGCCGCCATCGCGCTGGTCTTCTTCGCGCTGATGGGCGTCACCTTCTTCTCCGCCTTCTACCTCCAGAGCGTGCGCGGCTACACCGCGCTCCAGTCCGGCCTGCTGGTCCTGCCGCTCGCCGCCGCGCAGATGATCTTCTCGCCGCGCGCCCGGATCGTCGTCCAGCGCTTCGGCGTCCGCGCGGTCTGCACCGTGGGCCTGATCCTGGTCGCCGGCGGGCTCGCCGCCTTCGCGGCCTTCGACGCCGGCACACCCGTCTGGGTGCTGTGCGTGGTCTTCTTCGTCCAGGGCACCGGAATGGCGCACATCATGCCGCCGGTCACCGTCGCCATCATGCAGACGCTGCCCCGCGAGAAGGCCGGTGCCGGTTCCGCCATCAACAACACCTTCCGCCAGGTCGGCGGGGCGCTCGGCATCGCCGTGCTCGGATCGGTGCTCTCCACCGTCTACCGGGGTGACATCGAGGGCCACCTCTCGGCCGTACCGGCCGGAGCCCGGGACGTCGCCGGAGAGTCGATCGAGGCCACGCTCGGCGTCGCGGCGAAGCTCGGCCCGGCCGGCAAGCCGCTCGCGGTGGCGGCCTCCGACGCCTTCATCGGCGCCATGCACGTCGCCGCCCTCGGCTCCGCCGCCATCGCGCTGGTCGGCGCCGTGGTCGTCGCGCTGTTCCTGCCCGGCAAGTCCGCCGCCGGTCCCCGGCCGCAGGCCCCCGAGCAGCCCGCCCCGGTCCCGGCCGAGCAGGGCCGCTAGGAGAGGGCCGCAAGCGCTGAGCCCCGCGGCCCCGGCCCGGACCCCCACGGCGTACGCCCGGGGGCCCGGGCCTTCGCACCGGCCCGGACCCCGCCGCGCCGAGGCCCGGCAGGAAGGCGGGGTTCCGGTCGGCGAGAATCGTCGCAGCGGTCGTAGGGCGAGGAGAGGCGGAACGCAGGTGCGGCATCAGGAGCGCGAGCAGGGCCTGGGGCACGACCTGGAGCACGGTCAGGAACCAGGCCCGGAGCAGGACCCGGCCCCAGGTCCGCAAGCCGGTCCGGGCCGCAGCCCGGAGGAGGATCCGGCGCACACCCGGGCACACGACCACGACCGGGGTCCGGGCCGCCCCCGCAGCGCCGCCGCCGAGCGGGCCATCCTGGACGCCGTCATCGCCCTCCTGGAGGCCGGTGAACCCCTCGCCGGACTCTCCATCGAACGCATCGCCCGTACCGCCAAGGTCGGCAAGGCCACCATCTACCGCCGCTGGCACGGCAAGGAAGAGCTCTTCCTCGACGTACTCCGCGACATGGAACCGCCGGACCCCGTCGTCTCCGGCACCGCCGGACTCGCCGACCTGCGCCTGCTCATGGAGTCCCAGCGCACCCGGGGGCTGGCGCAGCGCTCGTCGGTCCTGCTGCACAACGTGTTCGCACAGATGAAGAGCCACCCCCGGCTCTGGACCGAGTACCAGGAGACCGTCATCGCGCCACGCCGGGCCGCGATGGTCGACGCGGTCCGCCGCGCCGTCGACGCGGGCGAGCTGCGGGACGACCTCGACGTCGAGCTGATGGACGACCTGCTCATCGGCGCGATGCTCGTACGGACTCTGCACCGCCGTGACGCGCCGCTGCCGGAGGACCTGGTCGACCGGGTCATCGACGCCCTGATGCAGGGCCTGGCCCCGGTGCCCCGCCCCGCCGACGCTCCCCGCCCCGCCGACGCGTCGGGCGACTCCCGCATACGCTGATCCGTGCCGCCCGCCGCCACCGCTCCGGCCGCGGGCAACGCGAGCGCCGACGCGCCGGACCGGTCCGGCCGGAAATGAGGGGTCGGTCACAGGCCCGGACGGTCCGGCACAAAGCGGAACCCATGGCCCCGTTCCGGTCGTCCTCTTCTCCGTGCCGCCGACACCGGCGGAGGGAAAACGGTCGCCGATCCCCTAGGGTCAAGGGCGCGGCGACATGCAGGGCAACGCAGTGAGGAAGCGCGATGGTGCAGGCGTACGGAGCGGACACCGGCAACGACAACGCGGAGCCGCCGCGCGCCGGCTCCCGCTTCCGGGCCGGTCTGGCCCGCTTGAGGGCGGACCGGGGCATCTGGCGGCGCGGCATCCTGCTCGCGGTCTGCTCGGTCCTGGTGATGCTGGTGATGGTCTTCCACGCCGAGATCCCCAACCGGCTCGGCAACCTCGGCAGCCTCACCGAGACCTTCCTGCCGTGGATCGGGGTCCTCCTCCCGGTCCTGCTGGTCCTCGGCCTCGTACGCCGCTCCGCCACGGCGCTCATCGCCCTGCTGCTGCCCCTGGTGGTGTGGCTCAATCTCTTCGGCGGCCTGCTGCTCGACGACAAGTCGGGCCCCGGCGGCAACCTCACCGTCGCCACGCACAACGTGAACGCCGGCAATCCCGACCCTGCCGGCACCGCCGAACAGGTCGCCGGCTCCGGCGCGGACGTGGTGGCCCTCCAGGAACTCCCGAGCAGCCAGGTCCGCGCGTACGAGAAGGCGCTCGACGCGCCCTACCCGTACCACTCGGTCCAGGGCACGGTCGGTCTCTGGAGCAAGTACCCGCTCAGCAACACCCGCCCCGTGGACATCAAGATGGGCTGGGTCCGGGCCATGCGCTCCACCGTCACCGCCCCCGGCGGCAAGGTCGCCGTCTACGTCGCCCACCTGCCGTCCGTCCGCGTCAAGCTGCACGCCGGGTTCACCGCCAACCAGCGCGACAACAGCGCCGACGCCCTCGGCGAGGCCATCTCGGACGAGCCGCTGAGCCGGGTCGTCCTCCTCGGCGACCTCAACGGCACCATGAACGACCGCGCCCTGCGGGCCGTCACCTCGCAGATGCGGTCCACCCAGGGCGCCGCCGGCGACGGCTTCGGCTTCAGCTGGCCCGCCGCCTTCCCGATGGCCCGCATCGACCAGATCATGGTCCGGGGCGTCGAGCCGATGTCCTCATGGACGCTCGCCGCGACCGACAGCGACCACCTGCCGATCGCCGCCCGCGTCCAGCTCTGACCGGGGCCCGCACGAGCGGGGAGCCCCCACGCGAGGCGTCGCGGTGTCCGCCGGGGCCCTGGCGGACGCCTCGGCCGAACTCCGCCGAAACGACCCGTTCACCTCCAGGAACGGATTGTCTGCCACACTTTGTTCGGGTTGCTGACCTGAGCATGCCCGAGGTCAGCCCCTGGCAGAGCCGCCGGAGCACCGTCGCCCGTCCCATCGCCATCCGCCCGCCCCCTCCCCGCCCGGTCCGCGCGCACGTCCGCGCGGCCGACCGCTGCGCCACGTCCCCGTACGGTCCTGCCGTCCGCCCACGGACCAGGCGCGCGCCCTTCTGCTGAAAGGTTCCTTCCCCATGCCTCTGGCCTTGCTCGCCCTGGCGGTGAGCGCCTTCGGCATAGGCACCACCGAGTTCGTGATGATGGGGCTGCTGCCCAACGTCGCGGACGACCTGGGTACCTCGGTACCCACCGCCGGTTACCTCGTCTCCGCCTATGCGATCGGCGTCGTGCTCGGCGCCCCGCTGCTCACCGCCCTCGGCTCCCGCATCCCGCGCAAGCGGATGCTCCTGCTGCTGATGTCGCTCTTCGTCCTCGGCAACGCCGCCTCCGCCTTCGCCCCCGGCTTCGGCTGGCTCGTCGCGGGCCGCCTGATCGCGGGCCTGCCGCACGGCGCCTTCTTCGGCGTCGGCGCGGTCGTCGCCGCCCGGCTGGTCCCGGAGGGCCGCCAGGCGCGGGCCGTCGCACGTATGTTCCTCGGGCTGACCGTGGCCAACATCGTCGGCGTACCGGCGGCGACCCTGCTCGGCCAGCACCTCGGCTGGCGGGCCACGTTCGTCGTGGTGGCCGTGATCGGGCTGCTCTCCCTGGCCGCCCTGGCCCGGCTGATCCCGCAGATCCCGGTCGCCGAGCACCAGGACGTACGCCACGAACTACGGGCGCTCGGCAACCGACAGGTGATCCTCGGCCTGCTCACCGCCGTCTTCGGCTTCGGCGGCGTGTTCGCCGTGTACTCGTACCTCTCGTCCATGACCACCGAGGCGATGGGCTTCGGCGAGTCCTCGGTCACCCTCGTGCTGGCCCTGTTCGGCATCGGCATGACCCTCGGCGCGCTCGCCGCCGGACCGCTCACCGACCGCGCGCTGCGGCCCACGCTCTTCGGCTCACTGGGCGCGCTCACCGTCGTCCTGCTGGTCTTCCCGCTCACCGTGCACGTGCGGTGGCTGGCGCTGGTGATGGTGGTCCTGCTCGGAGCGGTCGGCTTCATGACGACGACCCCGCTCCAGATGCTGGTGATGCGCAAGGCCAAGGACGCCCCCACCCTGGCCTCAGCCTCCAACCACTCGGCGTTCAACCTGGCCAACGCGGGCGGCGCCTGGCTCGGTGGGGCGGCCATCTCGGCGGGCTGGGGCTGGACCTCGCCCGCCCCGGTCGGCGCGGCCCTCGCCGTCGTCGGCCTCGGCATCGCGGTCACCGCGACCGTCCTGGACCGCGACCGCAACCCCTCGCGCGTCGTCGCCGGGCGTACGGAGGAGACCGGCGCGGACAGCCGCCCGACCGTACGGAGCGCACCGGGGGAGTGAGGCAGCGCCCCGCCGTCGCACCGGAACGGGCCGGACCACGTCACCCACGTGGTCCGGCCCGTTTCTGCTCTGCGGAAGGTCCTTCGCGTGCTGCGGAAGGTCCTTCGCGGGCTACGGGAGGTCCTTCGCGGGCTACGGGAGGTCCTTCGCGGGCGTCTCGCGCCAGTGGTTCGTGACCGGCAGCCGCCGGTCCTTGCCGAACCCCTTCGGCGAGATCTTCGTGCCCGGCGGGTACTGCCGCCGCTTGTACTCGGCGGTGTCGACCAGCCGGAGCGTCCGGACCACCAGCTCCTCGTCGAAGCCCGCCGCGACGATCGCGTCCCGGCCCTGGTCCCGGTCGACGTACAGCTCCAGAATCCGGTCCAGCACCTCGTAGTCCGGCAGCGAGTCGGTGTCCACCTGCCCCGGCCGCAGCTCGGCACTGGGCGGCTTGGTGATCGACGCCTCCGGGATCGGCGGGATCTGCCCGCGCTCCTCGGCGGCCCGGTTGCGCCACCTCGCCAGCCGGAAGACCGACGTCTTGTAGACGTCCTTGATCGGCCCGTACGCCCCCGCCGAGTCCCCGTACAGCGTCGAATAGCCAACCGCCAGCTCGGACTTGTTGCCCGGCGCCAGCACGATCCGCCCCTCCTGGTTGGAGAGCGCCATCAGGGTGGTGCCGCGCAGCCGCGACTGGAGGTTCTCCTCGGCGAGCCCGGTGAGCTCCAGCGACTCCATGAACGCGTCGAACATCGGCTCGATCGGGACGGTGCGGTAGTGCAGCCCGGTACGCCGGGCCAGCTCGGCCGCGTCGTCCCGGGAGTGGTCCGAGGAGTACTTCGACGGCATCGAGACGCCGTGCACGTTCGCCGCCCCCAGCGCGTCGCAGGCGAGCACCGCGACGAGCGCGGAGTCGATGCCGCCGGAGAGCCCGACCAGCACACTGCTGAATCCGTTCTTCGCGGCGTACGCGCGCAAGCCCACGACCAGCGCGGAGTACAGCTCCTCGTCGTCGCCGAGCCGCTCGGCGTACCCGCCCGCCAGCTCGGGGGCGTACGCGGGGAGAGGTTCCGCGGAGAGGACGACGTGGTCGATGCGGAGCCCGTCGTTCACCTCCCCGGACGGCGGCTCGGCCGCCGCGGCCGGCAGTTCGAGGTCGATGATCACGCTGCCCTCCGCGAACTGCGGTGCGCGGGCGATCACTTCGCCTTCCGCGTCCACCACGATGGAGTCGCCGTCGAAGACCAGCTCGTCCTGGCCGCCGATCATCGCCAGATACGCGGTGGTGCACCCGGCCTCCCGGGCCCGCCTGCGGACCAGTTCGAGCCGGGTGTCGTGCTTGTCCCGCTCGTAGGGGGAGGCGTTGATCGACAGCAGCAGCCCGGCCCCCGCCGCGCGGGCCGCCGGGACGCGCCCGCCGTCCTGCCAGAGGTCCTCGCAGATGGCGAGCGCCACATCGATGCCGTGCACCCGCACGACCGGCATCGAGTCGCCCGGCACGAAGTACCGGAACTCGTCGAACACCCCGTAGTTGGGCAGATGGTGCTTGGCGAAGTTCAGCGCGACCCGCCCCCGGTGCAGCACCGCCGCCGCGTTGCGCGGCGAACCGGCGGGCTGGCCGTAGCGGGGGGCTGCGTGCTCGGAGCGGTCGAGATGGCCGACGACCACCGGCAGTTCGCCGAACCCCTCCGCGTCGAGCCGGGCGGCGAGCGCGCGCAACGCCGACCGCGAGGCCTCGACGAAGGACGACCGCAGGGCCAGGTCCTCCACGGGATAGCCGGTCAGCACCATTTCGGGGAACGCCACGAGGTGGGCACCCTGCTCGGCGGCGTGCCGGGTCCAGCGGACGATCGCCTCGGCGTTGCCGGTGAGATCGCCGACCGTCGAGTCGATCTGGTTGAGTGCGAGGCGTAGTTGAGGCACGCCCGCAGTCTAATCGTCTCTCTGACGCGATGTCCTGGGGGTCGGTGATTCCGGTTCCGCGCGCCCGAGTTGGCCGGGCCGTCGGCAGTTGGCCGCCCGCGCGCGGGAGTTGGTGTCGGCCCCGCGCCGGAGCTGGTGTCGGCCCCGCGCTGGAATCGGTCGGTCCCGCGCGAGGTCTGGTGCCGGCCCCTCGCGGTTGCCTGGTTCCAGCCCCGCGCCGGAGTCGGTCAGCCCCGCGCGTACACCTGGCCCGCCCAGTCGGCGATCTGATCCTCGCTGAGGTGCTGCGCCAGGTCGGCCTCGCTGATCATGCCGACCAGCTTCTTGTCCTCGACCACCGGGAGCCGCCGGATGCGGTGGGACTGCATCTCCTCCAGCACCGCGTCCACCCCGGCGCCGGAGTCGATCCAGCGCGGCGTCCCGTGGCAGAGGTCGCCCGCCGTCACCTCCGACGGATCGTGACCGCTCGCCACGCAGGCGACCACGATGTCCCGGTCGGTGATGATCCCGACCATCCGGTCCTCGGCGCCCTCGGCCGAAACGGGCAGCGAGCCCACTCCGTGGTCGCGCATCATCTGGGCGGCGCGGTCGAGCGTCTCGTGCGCCGGAATCCAGGTGGCGCCGGGATGCATGATGTCCTTCGCCGTGGTCATGGGGTTCCTCCTGCGTGCCGATCCGTGCCTGAGCACACCCCCGTACGGCCCCGAGTCCATCCCCATCGTCCTCGGGGGCACGCCCCATCGCCGACCGATATCACCCATTCGAGTGAGTACGGAAGGTGATGCGCCCCTCACCCGTCCGTGGGCGCAGGGCCGAACGGGTGGGTGAGGGGCAGGTGCGGCAGGCGCTCAGTCGCGGGGGCGCGCCCCCCGTTCGGCCAGCAACTGCGCCATCAGGTCCAGCTCGGCCTGCTGGGCGTCCACCATGCCCTGCGCGAGCCGCCGCTCGGCCGGTACCGCGCACCGCTCCGCACAGCTGCGGGCCATGGCGATGCCGCCCTTGTGGTGGTCGGTCATCAGCTGGAGGAACAGCACCTCGGCGGCCTTGCCCCGTGCCGCGCCGAGCTGATCCAGCTCGGCGCGGCTGGCCATGCCGGCCATCCGCGTACCGGCCGCGGGGCGGGCCGCGCCCTGCCCCATGCCGTCCGCCCCCGCCATGTCCTCCGGGTGGTCCATGCCGGCCATCCCCGCCATGTCGTGATCCATTCCGGCCGTGTCGCGGTCCATCCCGGCCGTGCCGCGGTCCGTCCCGGCCGTCCGGTCCGTCCCGCCCGACGAGGACGGTGCGTCCTGGGCGCCCATCCACGCCATGGTCCGTCCGGGCGGGGCGATCTTCGGCAGCCCCCACAGGTCGAGCCAGCCCAGCAGCATCCCGCGCTGGCTGGACTGGGTGTGGGCGATGTCGTACGCGAGACGGCGCACGTCCTCGTCGCGCGTACCGTCCCGCACCACGAACGACATCTCCACCGCCTGCTGGTGGTGGACGGCCATGTCCTGCGCGAACCCGGCGTCCGCCGAGTCCACGGCCGGCAGCCCCTGCCCAGGGCCGGACCCCTGCCCGTACCCCGCCGCGTACCCCGGCGTCCGTTCCTGGCCGGCCTCCTGGGTACCGCCGGAGCGGGCGGTCACCAGCGCCGCCGTACCGCCTCCGACCAGCACCGCGAGCGCCAGCACCCCGGCCACGGCCCAGCGCGGGCGCGCCGTACGCGCCGTACCGCCGGTCATCGGGGAGCCGCCAGTCCACCGGTGCACGGCGCGCCGGGCTCCGGGGTCTGCGGGCCCTGGACGTATGCGGCGAGGAACCGGTCCACCCGTGCGTCGTCCGGGCCGTCCACGGTGAGCTGCTTCCCCCAGGCGCTGAGCATGAGGGCGCCCGACTGGCCCGGATAGGGGCTGAGCAGCGTGAACGAGGTCGCCCTGACCCGGTCGGCGAGCTTGCGCACCGCGTCGGTGGAGGCGCTGCCGTTGTACGTGATCCACACCGCGCCGTGTTCCAGGGAGTGGACGGCGTTCACGTCCGCGAGCGGTGTTTTGTATACGTCGCCGTCACAGTTCATCCATGTCGGATTGTGGTCACCGCCCACCGGAGGCGTCATCGGGTAGTGCACCTCGCGGGTCACGTGATTGCGGGTGAGTTTGGTGGCGTCCCAGGACTTCACGCCCCGGATCGCCGGTACCGCCGCCGCGTCGGCCGCCCGCGAGGGCTCCGTACCGCCCGGCTTGGAGTCCCCGTCCGGCTCGGATTTCTCGGCCGCCGTGGTCATCGAATCGGCCCGCGAGGCCGGGCCGTCCAGCACACCGGAGCCGCCGAACCCCACCAGACCTGCGACGACGGCCACGCCGGCCGCTATGGCCAGGACCCTGCCGCGCACCGCGCGGCGCCGCTGGGGGAGCGGGGCCTGGGGCGTCGGAACCTGGGGAGGCGGCGGGGAAAGGCTCATGGTGTCGAGTCCTTCTGGGAGGAGCCGGGAGGGAGCGAACGAGTCGCGGGAACCCCTGTGCGAGAGTCGGTTGCGCGTGCGCCCGTGCTCCAGCACATGGGGGCCGCCGATCGTAGTGGGTGGCCGCGTGCTCTCTCTCACACCGTGTGCGTAATCTGGGTGAAATCCCGGGTCGTGATACTGGAGTGACTCCCCTACCCCGGGCGGTGGTGCGCGGACCGTCTGAACTGCAAGGATGTGGCTATGGACAAGCAGCAGGAATTCGTCCTCAGGACGCTTGAGGAACGTGACATCCGGTTCGTACGACTGTGGTTCACCGATGTCCTCGGGTTCCTCAAGTCCGTCGCCGTGGCTCCGGCCGAGCTGGAACAGGCCTTCGACGAGGGCATCGGCTTCGACGGTTCGGCGATCGAGGGCTTCGCCCGTGTCTACGAATCGGACATGATCGCCAAGCCGGACCCGGGCACCTTCCAGATCCTGCCCTGGCGCGCGGAGGCCCCCGGCACCGCCCGCATGTTCTGCGACATCCTGATGCCGGACGGATCGCCGTCCTTCGCGGACCCCCGCTTCGTCCTCAAGCGCATCCTCGCCAAGACGTCCGACCTGGGGTTCACCTTCTACACCCACCCCGAGATCGAGTTCTTCCTGCTGAAGGACAAGCCGGTCGACGGCACCCGGCCCACCCCGGCCGACAGCTCGGGCTACTTCGACCACACCCCGCAGAACGTCGGCATGGACTTCCGCCGCCAGGCGATCACCATGCTCGAATCGATGGGCATCTCGGTCGAGTTCAGCCACCACGAGGGCGCCCCCGGCCAGCAGGAGATCGACCTGCGGTACGCCGACGCGCTCTCCACCGCCGACAACATCATGACGTTCCGTCTCGTCATGAAGCAGGTCGCGCTGGAGCAGGGCGTGCAGGCCACCTTCATGCCGAAGCCGTTCTCGGAGTACCCGGGTTCGGGCATGCACACCCACCTCTCCCTCTTCGAGGGCGACCGCAACGCCTTCTACGAGTCCGGCGCCGAGTACCAGCTCTCCAAGGTCGGCCGCTCCTTCATCGCCGGCCTGCTCCGCCACGCCGCCGAGATCTCCGCCGTCACCAACCAGTGGGTCAACTCCTACAAGCGCATCTGGGGCGGCTCCGCCCGCAGCGCCGGCGCCGGCGGCGAAGCTCCCTCGTACATCTGCTGGGGCCACAACAACCGCTCCGCGCTCATCCGCGTCCCGATGTACAAGCCCGGCAAGAACGGTTCCGCCCGCGTCGAGGTCCGCTCCATCGACTCCGGCGCCAACCCCTACCTCACCTACGCGGTCCTCCTCGCGGCGGGCCTCAAGGGCATCGAGGAGGGCTACGAACTCCCGGCCGGCGCCGACGACGACGTCTGGGCCCTCTCCGACTCCGAGCGCCGCGCGATGGGCATCGAGCCCCTCCCGCAGAACCTCGGCGAGGCCATCTCGCTGATGGAGAAGAGCGAACTCGTCGCGGAGACGCTGGGCGAGCACGTCTTCGACTTCTTCCTCCGCAACAAGAAGCGCGAGTGGGAGGAGTACCGCAGCGAGGTCACCGCGTTCGAGCGGAAGGCGCTGCTGCCGGTGCTGTAGGGGCAGTTGGCAGTACGACGACGCGGGCGGGTCGCGGTCCATGGGACGCGACCCGCCCGCAGCCATGACCAGTGCGGTCGCTGTGGCGGGAGCGTCGGTCCCGCTGCGGCAGGCGGCAGCGCCGGTGCCCTTCCGGCCGGCGGTCGCCGGTGCGCCGGCGGGCCCGGTCGCTCGGCGGGTCGGCCGGGACCACCAGCCGATCCATTGGGCCGAGTCCGCCCGGGTGATCGGAGCGGGCCGTACCCGAGCCCGCCCACGTGGACTTCCGTACCGCGCTCCGGGTCGAGGGACAGGAGGGCGTGAGACGTGCGGGTCCACTTCACCCGGAAACAGGGCAGGGGGGAAAGTGTGCCGAAATCGGGAGAGGCGGAGACGGAGCTCTTCGGAAGGATCTCCTCGGATTCTGTGCTGCTCCCTTCTCGCTCCCGGTCTCACTCCCGGCAAGGGGTGAGGGGGGTGACAGTCCACCCGATGACGCCCTCCGCTTGAACATCGCGCAAGGAAGCTCTCTCGAACCGGGCGCCGGTGACGTTCGTCAGCCCGTGCGGGGGTGCGCCCGTGTTCACGCTTCCGAACCTGGCGTCGGTCAGGTCGGTGTCACGCAGGTCGGCACCCCGCAGATCGCATCCGGCCAGGCCGGCCCCGCGCAGTGAAGCCCCGCGCAGATCGGCGTCGGTGAAGTCGCAGAACTTGAACCAGCAACCGTCCAGGGTGGCGTGGCGCAGATCGGCCCCGCTGAACGAGCAGCCGGTGAAGCGCAGTTGCGACGCGTGAACGGAGGTGAGGTTCTGGCCGGTGAAATCCTCACCGTTCACGGCCGCATAGCGGTGGAGGGCGGCAAGGCGTTGTCTCGCAGTCGGTGCCGTGGTCATGTGCGCCAGAGTGTCAGCCGGGGCGGTGGCCGTCGCCCCGATTTCCCACCATGGGGTGCCGTCAGCCGCCCGTCCTCCGGCGCCTGTCCCGCTCCGGGCCGTCGGTGAATCCGTCGTCGGTGTGCTCGTGGGCATGCAGTCGTGAAACCTAGTTTCACAATATCCTCATATGATCCTCTGGATCTCCTCTATCCTGTCCTCCGCAGTGGCGCGCGCGTCGTCTTCCGGTGCGCAACCCAGGCCGGCATGCGCCGATGCGTGGTTCGCGCCAGTGCTGAGAACGAGAACCCAGGGGGGTGGCATGTCTCTTCGGTATGCGCCGAGATCGTCAGGATCGAACGGCGCCCAGGGCATGGGGAACAACATGAGGAAGGGCCGCCGGGCCTACGGGCGCCTGGTGGTCGGGCTGGTGGCCCTCGCGGTCGGGGTCGCGGGGTGCTCGGACGGGGATCAGGACACGGCTTCGGCGTCGGTGAGCACGCTCCCGACGGCCTCGGCCTCGGCGTCGCCGACCGCGTCCGCTTCGGCGTCGCCGACCGTCACGGCTTCGCCTTCGCCGTCCGCGACTCCTTCGAAGAAGCCGGCCGCCCGGGCGACGGTGGACAGTTACGGCGGATGGAACCTCGCGAAGGCCGTGGCGGACGCCCGCGCCCACCATGTCGCGTCGGTGACGTACTCCGACGCGAGCGAACTGCACCGTTCCGTGGTGCACACCTCCAACTGGAAGGTGTGCACGCAGAGTCCGTCCGCAGGTACGTACAGCACGTCCACGAAGGTCGCCTTCAAGATCGTGGGCGTGGGCGAGTCCTGCTCGAACCCGCCGAGCGTCTCGTCGTCCAGCAGCTCGTCCGGCGGTACGTCCGCCGGCGGCGGGTCGTCGTCCTCCGGTGGCAGCAGCGGCTCGGGCGGCGGTACGTCGAAGAGCAGCGGCAGCGGCAGCGGTTCGGGTGGAAGCACGGCCACGGGCGGCGGCTCGGCCAATGCGGCGACCTGCAGCATTCGCTCCAACGCGGGCAACTGCTACCGCGCCGGGCAGTTCTGCCGTAACGCCGATGTGGGTGCGACCACCACGGACGAGGCCGGGCGGGCGATCACGTGCGGCCTCTCGTCCGGCAGGAACCGCTGGCACTACTGAGACGCCCGTAGTGCACAGGGCGCTGCTGTCGAGGCGGGTGTGTGCCTCCGCTCGATCCGGAACGGCCGGGTCGAGCGGGGTCCGCTCTCCGCGCATGCCGACTTCGAGGGTCGTCCCGACAGGGCGGAGGCGGGGAGCGGTTGCGGGATGTCCGGCCCCGCCGGGGCAACCCCGTACCCGCCCGAGGAGTCTTGATCCCGACACCCGCCCCTCCCTGCCGGAAGGCCCCCGATGAGACTCCCTGCCCTCGTGCGAGCGGTCAACGAGCTGCTGGCGTTCTACGTCGAGGTCGTGGCCATCGGCGAGTTCGCGCGGTGGGGGTGGAACACCTCGGAGAACACCGTGCCGCGGGTCGTCCTCGCCGTGGGGCTTCCCGTGGTGGCGGCGGTCGTCTGGGGGATGTTCGCCTCGCCCAAGGCGCGGTTCACGCTGCCGGTCGCGGGGGTGGTGGGGGTCAAGGTGCTGGTTGGTCTTCGCGTGCGCGGTGGCCGCGCTGTACGACCTCGGCGGCGCCTGGTCGGCCCTGTCGTACGCCGCTCTGGTGGCAGTCAACACCGCGCTGCTGACCATGGACCGGCGCGCCCGCGCCCGTACGCGGCGGGCTGCCTGAGCGCCCGCGCCCGTACCCAGGCCGCCTGACCGAGCACGTCCGGCCCTCACTCGAAGCTGCGCCCCATCTCCTCCAGGACCTCCGCGATCAGCTCGGCCGGCTCGCGGTCCGGGGCCTCCTCGATCCAGGTGCGCATCGCGATCCGCAGCGACGAGAGGGAGCCCGCCGCCAGGATCAAGGGGCGGACGGGCCGTGCGGTGGGGCCGGGGCGGTCGGCTACGGCTTCGGCGAGGTCGCGTTCGAGTGCCGCGTGATTGGCCAACTGGCGCGCCAGCAGCGAGGGGTGGCGCAGGGCGAGACGGGTGTGGACCGCCCATTGGCGGTTCAGTGGCGGGACTTGGACCGCGAACTGGAGCATCGCGCCGCGCAGGGCGGTCCAGGCGGGTTCCCCGGCGGGGCGGTCGCGCACCAGGCGGACCAACGCCCTGATCTGCCGCTCCTCGCCGTAGAGGAGGGCGTCCTCCTTGTTGGTGAAGTAGTTGGAGAAGGTTCTGCGCGAGATGCCGGCCGCGTCCGCGACCGCTTCCACCGTGACGTGGTCGAAGCCGTGCTCGACGGTCAGACGCAGCGTGGCCTCGTGCACCGCTTGACGGGTGGCTTCCTTCTTGCGCTCCCGCAGTCCCACAGAGTTCTCCATCGGGCCATTGTCGCTTGGCCGTTGATTATTGCGCACGCGGCAAGATTGCCCATGACGCATGTATGGTGAAGTGTTCCTGTCATTTCACTCCTGCCGTTCCACGCGCGAGGCCGGGGTGCTGGGTGACTCGCTCCGCCGCGCGCGGCGTGACGTCCTCCGGTGCGAGCCTCGAACTCCAATGCTGGACAGCGGAGTTCGTGGGGAATGCGCGAAACCCGGTCGCTCACGGCCGGGGCGTTCGGCCGTCGATGTTCGTCCGTCTCGTTGTCCGTCCATCTCCCTACGAAAATCCGGAGGTTGCGCGTGAGCGCAGAAACGGCCACGCCGACCGAAGCCGTGCCGATGACGCACCGCGAGGTGCTGCGGGCGCTGAGCGGTCTGCTTCTCGTGCTCTTCGTCGCCCTGACCAGCAGCACCGTCGTCTCGGTGGCGCTCCCGCAGATCATCGGAGCACTCAACGGCACCCAGTCCCAATACACGTGGGTGGTCACCGCCACCCTGCTGGCGTCCACCGCGTCCACCCCGATCTGGGGCAAGCTCGCCGACCTCTTCAGCAAGAAGCTGCTGTTGCAGACGGCCATCTGCCTCTTCGTGATCTCGTCCATCGCCTGCGGATTCGCCCAGTCGACCGGCCAGTTGATCGCCTTCCGGGTCATCCAGGGCCTGGGCATGGGCGCGGTGCAGGTGCTCGTCCAGGTGATCATCGGGGCGATGATCAGCCCCAAGGAGCGCGGCCGGTACAACGGTTACCTCGGCGGCGTCATGGCCGTCGCCACCGTCGGCGGCCCGCTGCTCGGCGGGTTCATCACCGACACCTCGTGGCTCGGCTGGCGTTGGTGCTTCTTCATCACCGTGCCGTTCACAGTGGTCGCCTTCGTGATGCTGGCCCGCACCCTGCACCTGGTGGAGAAGCGCCGCCCCGACGCCAAGGTCGACTACCTCGGCGCCTCCCTGATAGCCGCCGGGGTCAGCCTCCTGCTGCTCTGGGTCACCTTCGTCGGTGACGACTTCGACTGGATCTCCTGGCAGTCCGCCGCGATGGTCGCCGGCAGCCTGCTGATCCTCGGCGCGGCCGTCTTCGTGGAGGCGCGGGTCAAGGAGCCCGTCGTACCGCTCCACGTCGTCCGCCGCCGGGACCCCGCGCTCGCCATCGTCGCGAGCCTCTCCGTCGGCATGGCCATGTTCGGCGGCGCCGTCTTCCTCGGCCAGTACTTCCAGACCGGCCGCGGCTACTCGCCGATCCAGTCCGGACTGCTCACCATCCCGCTGATGTTCGGCGTCCTGCTCTCCTCCACGATCGCGGGCCGGCTCGTCTCCCGTACCGGCAAGGTCAAGCCGTTCATCCTCACCGGTGTCGTCGTCCTCACCCTCGGCTTCCTCGCACTGTCGACCATCGACCACACGACGAACCTGGTCTTCGTGGGGGCGGGCATGTTCGCGGTCGGCGCCGGTGTCGGCATGTCGATGCAGAACCTCGTGCTGGTCCTCCAGAACACCGTCCCGCTCAGGGAACTCGGCGCGGCCAGCGGCGCGATCACCTTCTTCCGGTCGCTCGGCGGCACCATGGGCGTCTCCGTGCTCGGCGCGGTGCTCGCCGCCCAGGTCACCACGAAGATCACGGACGGGCTGAAGAAGCTCGGCATCGATCCGGCCGCCTCCTCCTCCGGCGGCTCCACGCTCAACCTGAAGGCGATGCCGCCGCAGATCCAGGAGGTGGTCCGCGCCGCCTACGGAGACGCGACCGGCCACATCTTCCTCATCGCCGCGTGCATCGCCGTCGTCGGTGTGCTTGCGGCGTCCTTCCTGACCCCGACGAAACTCCGCGACAGCGTGGACCTCTGACGGGCAGCCCGGACCGCTCAGGCCCCGTGCCCGCACCGCACTCCGGTGCGGGCACGGGCGCGTCCGGCCCCGGGAAGCTGCGGTAGTGTGACCGGCACCCCCGCACAGGGGGCCGTCCCCGCGCGGGGACCAGGACCGAGGAGGTGAGCCCCCATTACCGCTGCGTCAGGCTGGGTGCTCACCCCGTGCGGTCGCGACGTCCACCGGACGTGAGCGAACGCGGAGCGCCCATCGGCTCCCGAAAGGCTCCGTCATGTCGGTACTTCCTCCTCCGCTCTCCCACCGCACGATCGTCACCGCGCTCCGCTCCGCCGGCTGTGTCTTCGCCGAGGACGAAGCGGAACTGATCCTCTCCACCGCCGCATCCCCGGCCGAGGCCGCCGCCATGGTCCGGCGCCGCGCCGAGGGGCTGCCCCTCGAACACGTCCTCGGCTGGGCCGGGTTCCACGGTCTGCGGGTCGCCGTCGACTCCGGCGTCTTCGTACCCCGCCGCCGCAGCGAGTTCCTCGTCGACCAGGCCGCCGCCACCCTCGGCGACACCACCGGGCACGGCGCCGGGAACCGCATCGCACCCAACCCCGTCGTCCCCGTCGTCGTCGACCTCTGCTGCGGCTCCGGCGCCCTCGGCGCCGCGCTCGCCCAGGTTCTCGGGCGGGTGGAGCTGCACGCCTGCGACATCGAACCGGCGGCGGTACGGTGCGCCCGGCGCAACCTCGACGGCGTCGGCCAGGTCCACGAGGGCGACCTCTTCGCCGCACTGCCCACCGGGCTGCGCGGCCGGATCGACGTACTCCTCGCCAACGTGCCGTACGTACCGACCGGCGACGTGCCCCTGCTGCCGGCCGAGGCCCGCGACCACGAACCGCTCGTCGCCCTCGACGGGGGCGACGACGGCCTGGACGTGATGCGCCGCGTGGTCGCCGCCGCCCCCGGGTGGCTCGCGCCCGGCGGCAGCCTCCTCATGGAGACCAGCGAACGCCAGGCGGACAACGCGCTCGCCACCGTCCGCGACGGCGGTCTCGACGCCCGCACAGCGACCTCCGACGAGCTCTGGGCGACCGTCGTCATCGGTACCCGGCCACGCTGAGAAGCCGGTTCCGAAGCCTCCGGAACTTTGGAGGCTTCGGTGGTTCTCCCTCCCGTCTCGGACCACGGCCCCCACGGCCCGCGCCGCGCCCGTGCGCCCTGCCGCCGGACCGGGACCGCGACCGACCCCCCGCCCCCGGGACGAACTCCCCGGCGCGGGGCTACGCTCGAACCCCCACCACACGCGGGGTACGCGGGGCAGGAGAGCACGGTATGACGACGCCGGTACCGGTTCCGGGGCGCAGGAGCAGCACGTTCACCAGGCTGCTGCGCCACGGCTTCACGGACCCCTCGGGCGCGGAGCGGCTGCTGCAGCTGCCCGCGCTCACGGCCGTACGGTCCGACCCGGTCCTCGTGGAGGCGCTCGGCGCCTCCGCCGACCCGGACCTGGCGCTGCGGGGCCTCGTACGGATCGTCGAGGCGCAGCCGGAGGAGGAGCAGCGGCTGCTGCTCGACACCCTGGTGACCGCGAAGCCGCTGCGGGACCGGCTGCTCGGTGTCCTCGGCGCCTCCGAGGCACTCGGCGACCACCTCGCCCGCCACCCGGACGACTGGAAGGAGCTGGTCACCTACGAGGCGGCCGACCTGCACCCCGGGGTGCCCGAGTTCGAGCACTGTCTCGCCGAGGCCACGGACCCCGACTCGCTGCGCGTCGGCTACCGCCGCTGCCTGCTGGCCATAGCGGCCAGGGACGTCTGCGGTACCACCGACCTCGCCCAGACCGCCGCCGAGCTGGCCGACCTGGCGACGGCCACCCTGCGGGCGGCGCTCGCCATCGCCCGTACCGCGAACCCTCAGGACGCCGCGCTCTGCCGCCTCGCCGTCATCGCGATGGGCAAGTGCGGCGGCCACGAGCTGAACTACGTCTCCGACGTGGACGTCATCTTCGTCGGCGAGCCCGTCGACGCGGGCGCTCCCACCGCGGAGAACGAGACGGCGGCCATGCGGGCGGCAGGCCGGCTCGCCGCCCACATGATGCGGATCTGCTCCGACACCACCGTCGAGGGCACCATCTGGCCCGTCGACGCCAACCTCCGGCCGGAGGGCCGCAACGGTCCCCTGGTGCGCACCCTCTCCTCGCACCTCGCCTACTACCAGCGCTGGGCCAAGACCTGGGAGTTCCAGGCGCTGCTCAAGGCCCGCCCGGTGGCCGGCGACCCCGAGCTCGGGGCCGCGTACGTGGAGGCCGTCGCCCCTCTGGTCTGGCACGCGGCCGACCGGGAGAACTTCGTCCCGGACGTGCAGAAGATGCGCCGCCGGGTCGTCGACAACATCCCCGCCGACCGGGTCGACCGGGAGCTGAAACTCGGCCCCGGCGGACTCCGCGACGTCGAGTTCGCCGTGCAGCTGCTCCAGCTGGTGCACGGCCGCAGCGACGCCTCCCTGCACAGCGGCACCACCCTGGAGGCGCTGCGGGCGCTCGCCGAGGGCGGCTACGTGGGCCGCGCGGACGCCGCCCAGCTCGACGACGCGTACCGCTTCCTGCGCCTCATGGAGCACCGCATCCAGCTCTACCGGCTGCGCCGCACCCACCTCGTCCCGGAGGCCGAGGCCGACCTGCGGCGCCTCGGCCGCTCCCTGGGACTGCGCACCGACCCGGTGACCGAGCTGAACCGGGCGTGGAAGCGGCACGCCTCGGTCGTCCGCAAGCTGCACGAGAAGCTCTTCTACCGGCCGCTGCTCGATGCCGTCGCCCAGCTCGCGCCCGGCGAGAGCCGGCTCTCCGCCAAGGCGGCGGGCACCCGCCTCGAAGCCCTCGGGTACGCCGACCCGGCCGCCGCGCTACGGCACCTGGAGGCCCTGTCGTCCGGGGTCTCCCGCAAGGCGGCGATCCAGCGGACGCTGCTGCCGGTTCTGCTCGGCTGGTTCGCCGACTCCGCCGACCCGGACGCCGGACTCCTCGGCTTCCGCCAGGTCTCCGACGCGCTCGGCCGCACCCCCTGGTACCTGCGGCTGCTCCGCGACGAGGGCGCGGCGGCCGAGAACCTCGCCCGGGTACTCTCCGCCGGGCGGCTCGCCCCGGACCTGCTGATGCGGGCGCCGGAGGCCGTCGCCATCCTCGGTGACCCCGGGGGCCTCGCCCCACGCAGCCGGGAGCACCTGGACCAGGAGGTGCTGGCCGCCGTCGGCCGGGCCCCCGACGCGGAGTCCGCGGTCGCCGTCGTACGCGGCGTGCGCCGGCGCGAACTCTTCCGCACGACGGCGTCCGACCTCATCGGCAGCTACGGCACCGAGGAGAACCCCGCCGAGCCCGACCACGGCGCCCTCGCCGACCGGATCGGCTCCGCCGTCACCGACCTCAACGCCGCCACCCTGGCCGGCGCCCTGCGCGCCGCCGTCCGCGCGCAGTGGGGCGACACCCTGCCGACCCGGTTCGCCGTCATCGGCATGGGCCGCTTCGGCGGGCACGAGCTCGGCTACGGCTCCGACGCCGACGTGCTCTTCGTGCACGCCCCCCGCGAGGGGGTGAGCGACGAGGAGGCCGCCCGCGCCGCGAACACCGTGATCGCCGAGATGCGCAGGCTCCTCCAGCTGCCCACCGCCGACCCGCCGCTGCTCATCGACGCCGACCTGCGGCCCGAGGGCAAGAGCGGCCCGATGGTCCGCTCCCTCAAGTCGTACGAGGCGTACTACCGCCGCTGGTCGCTCGCCTGGGAGAGCCAGGCGCTGCTGCGCGCCGAACCGGTGGCGGGCGACGAGGATCTCGGACGCGCCTTCATCGAGATGATCGACCCGCTCCGCTACCCGGCGGAGGGGCTCGGTGACGACGCGGTGCGCGAGATCCGCCGGCTCAAGGCCCGGATGGAGTCCGAACGCCTGCCGCGCGGCGCCGACCCCACCCTCCACACCAAGCTCGGCCGCGGTGGCCTCAGCGACGTGGAGTGGACCGTGCAGCTGATGCAGATGCAGCACGGCTGGGCCGAGCCCGGCCTCCGTACGACCAGGACCCGCGAGGGGCTCGCGGCCGCCTGCGCGGCCGGGCTGATCCCGGCCGACGAGGCGAGCGTGCTGGACGAGGCCTGGGTGCTGGCCACCCGGGTCCGCAACGCCGTGATGCTGGTGCGCGGGCGCCCCGGGGACACCTTCCCGTCCAGCCCCCGCGAGCTCGGCGCGGTCGGCCGCTACCTGGGCTACGAACCGGGCACCGCCGGAACCATGCTCGACGACTACCGGCGCATCACCCGCCGGGCCCGCGCGGTGGTGGACGAGCGGTTCTACGGGGCGTGAGCGCCGCGCGCCCGGCGTGAGCGCCGGGCACGCGGTGTCACGAGCCCGAGCGCGGCGAAGTCTCCGGCACGGTGGAAGCCGCAGACGGCTCGGACACGGGCGTCACCTCGCCGGCGTTCCCCGCCCGGTACGAGGACCACCGCGCGGCCCGGCTCACCGCGCCCGCGCCCCGGGCCGTACCGAGCCCGACCAGCCGGGTCCGCAAGGGCGTCCGGGGCGGCTCGACCCGGCGCGGGAGGCGGTACGGGAGCATGCCGTACACGAGGGTCGCGACGGCGAAACCGAAGCTCAGGCAGACCACGCCGCCCACCGCGTCCAGCCAGAAGTGGTTGGCGGTCGCCACGATCACCGTGAGGGTGACGACGGGGTACAGCAGCCCCAGCACGCGGACCCAGGGCACCGAGGCGAGGGCGAAGATCGTCAGCCCGCACCAGAGCGACCAGCCGATGTGCATCGACGGCATCGCAGCGTACTGGTTCGACATGTTCTTGAGGTTGCCCGAGGCCATCGAGCCCCAGGTGTGGTGCACCAGCACCGTGTCGACGAAGGAGCCGCCGTTCATGAGGCGCGGTGGCGCCAGGGGAACCAGGTAGTAGCCGAGCAGCGCGACGCCCGTGGTCGCGAAGAGGACCAGTCTGGTCGCCGCGTAACGGCCCGGATGACGGCGGAACAGCCACACCAGTACCGCGATGGTCACGATGAAGTGCAGGGTCGCGTAGTAGTAGTTCATCGACACGATGAGCCATGTCACCGAGTTCACCGCGTGGTTGACGCTGTGTTCGAAGCCCGCGCCGAGCGAGTTCTCGAAGGACCAGACCCGGTCGGCGTTCCGCAGCGCGGCCGTCCGCTGTTCCGGGACGGCGTTGCGCACCAGCGAGTAGAGCCAGTAACTGACCCCGATCAGAAGGATTTCGAACCACAGACGTGGCCGGCGCGGTGACCGCGTCGTCCGCAGTCGCGCCGTCAGGCCTTTCCTGCCGCGTCCGTCCGTGCTGTCCGTCCTGTCCTTGGTGGGTGACGGACAGGCCACCGACGTGCCTTCCTGTGTACTCACCTGAGAATCACCCATGGGCACAGAGTCTGCCAGATACGCCCCCCACCGCCCGATCATCCTCCGGTCGGGTTCCGGTCGCACGTCCTGCACCTTGCGGAGGAGGATGCCATCATCGGGAGAGGCGTCAGGAGGGGCCGGGCCCCGCGGCGGTCGAACCCCGGACGACGAGTTCGGGCATGAAGACGAACTCGCTGTGCGGGGCGGGCGTACCGCCGATCTCCTCCAGCAACGTCCTTACGGCGGCCTGGCCCATGGCGGTCACCGGCTGCCGGATGGTGGTCAGCGGCGGGTCCGTGAACGCTATGAGCGGCGAATCGTCGTAACCGACCACCGAGAGGTCGCGCGGCACCTGCCGCGAGAGGCGGCGGGCCGCCCGGATCGCGCCCAGCGCCATCATGTCGCTCGCGCAGACGACCGCGGTGCACCCGCGCTCCATCAGCGCCGTGGCCGCCGCCTGGCCGCCCTCCAGGGTGTACAGGGAGTGCTGCACCAGCTCCTCGACCTGCTCCTCGCTCAGACCGAGCTGCTCCCGCATCGTCGCGTGGAAGCCCTCGATCTTGCGGAGCACCGGCACGAAGCGCTTGGGGCCGACCGCGAGGCCGATCCTGGTGTGGCCGAGCGACACCAGATGCGTCACCGCCAGCCGCATCGCCGCCCGGTCGTCCGGCGAGATGAACGGCGCCTGGACCTTCGAGGAGAACCCGTTCACGAGTACGTACGGGACGCCCTGCGCCCGCAGCTGCTCGTAACGCCCCATGTCGGCCGAGGTGTCGGCGTGCAGCCCGGAGACGAAGATGATGCCGGAGACGCCCCGGTCGACGAGCATCTCCGTGAGCTCGTCCTCGGTGGAGCCGCCGGGTGTCTGGGTCGCCAGCACCGGGGTGTACCCCTGCCGGGTCAGCGCCTGGCCGATCACCTGCGCCAGCGCCGGGAAGATCGGGTTCTCCAGCTCCGGCGTGATCAGACCGACCAGCCCGGCGCTGCGCCGGCGCAGCCGGACAGGGCGTTCGTACCCGAGGACGTCGAGTGCCGCGAGGACGGATTCACGGGTGGCCGCCGCTACACCGGGTTTGCCGTTCAGGACCCGGCTGACCGTCGCTTCGCTGACCCCCGCCTGAGTTGCGATATCGGCAAGCCGTGCGGTCATGAAAGGGGACTGTACCGGGCGCCTCCCGGATTGCCCACAGGGCCCGGGTTCCAGCCGCTTCCGGCGCTTCCGGCGCGGATGCCGGTGCCGCCGAGGGGTGGCCGCGGCAACATCTTGCAAGGCCTTGCGGTCACCTCTGCACACCTTGCGGTCGGATCGTCACATCAACCCGACCCCGTGTGTGACCTGCGGCAGCAGGGGTATGCAGTCCGCGTCAAGCATCACGGCGGCAACCTTGAGGACACGCGCATGTAACGATCGCCGCGTCTTGCAGAAAAGTTCCGCAAGGTCTTTCGGACTTCTTTCATCCTTGTTACGTTCCTGGTCGACCCGGCGCCGCGACGGAGCGGTACGGCAGTTGAAGGAGTTCACATGCGACGTGGCATAACGGCCACCGTCCTGGTCGCGGCCCTGGCGCTCGCGGCGACCGCGTGCGGCAGCGACGACAAGTCCGGCAGCGGCAGCAAGAGCTCGGGCGAGCTCTCCGGCACCGTCACCTGGTGGGACACCTCCAGCGTCGGCAGCGAGGACAAGGTCTTCAAGAAGATCGCCGAAGGCTTCGAGAAGCTGCACCCCAAGGTCGACGTCAAGTACGTCAACGTGCCCTTCGGTGACGCGCAGAACAAGTTCAAGAACGCGGCCCAGGCCGGCGACGGCGCCCCCGACGTGATCCGCTCCGAGGTCGCCTGGACCCCGGACTTCGCGAACCTCGGCTACCTCGCCCCGCTGGACGGCACCCCGGCCCTCCGGGACCAGGACGACTTCCTGAAGCAGGCCGTCGCGTCGACCAAGTACGACGGCAAGACGTACGCCGTGCCGCAGGTCATCGACTCCATGGGTATCTTCTACAACAAGGCCATGTTCGCGAAGGCCGGTGTCAAGGTCCCGACCACGGTCGACGAGCTGAAGACCGCCTCCGCCGCCATCAAGAAGAAGACCGGCAAGACCGGCCTCTACCTCCGTGGCGACGACGCGTACTACTTCCTCTCCTTCCTGTACGGCGAGGGCGGCGACCTGGTCGACGCCGGCAGCAAGACCGTCAAGATCGACGACCCGGAGGCCGTCAAGGCGTTCTCGGTCGTCAAGGACCTGGTCGACTCCGGTGCCGCGAAGACGGACGCCACGGACGGCTGGGAGAACATGATGCAGTCGTTCAAGTCCGGCGACGTCGCCATGATGATCAACGGCCCGTGGGCCGTGGCCGACACGCTGACCGGCGACCAGTTCAAGGACTCCTCCAACCTCGGCATCGCCACCGTCCCGGCGGGCTCCGTCGCCCAGGGTGCGCCGCAGGGCGGTCACAACCTCGCCGTGTACGCCGGCTCGAAGAACCTCGACGCCTCCTACGCCTTCGTCGACTACATGACCTCGGTCGACGCGCAGGCCACGGCCGCCGGTGAGCTGAACCTGCTCCCGACCCGCACCTCGGCGTACGCCCGCAAGGAAGCCGTCGACAGCGAGATCGTGAACTTCTTCAAGCCGGTCGTCGAGACCTCGGTCGAGCGCCCGTGGATCCCCGAGGGCGGCAGCCTCTTCGCCCCGCTGGTCACCCAGTACACCGAGGTCCTCACCGGCCAGACCACCCCGGAGAAGGCCGCCGCGGCGAGTGGCGACGCCTACCGCAAGCTCCTCAAGGGCTGGAAGTAACAGGAAGGTTGGCCGACTGATGGCTGTCCACACCAGCCAGTCGGTGGCAAAGGCCGCGGGTGACGACGTCGCCCGCGGCCGGAGCCGCGCTACTGGCACCCCCACGCCGAGCAAGCTCCGGCGCTCCCTGTCCACGCACTGGTACGCCTGGGTCATGGTGGCCCCGGTGGTCGTCGTCATCGGCGTGATCATCGGATACCCGCTGGTCCGCGGCATCTGGCTGTCGCTGACCGACGCCAACGAGCGCAACGTCGCGCGTTCCATCGGCGTCAACGAGATCCCCGCGACCTACAAGTTCGTCGGCCTCGACAACTACAAGGACGCGCTCACCGGCGGCGAGTTCATGTCGACGCTCGGCTGGACCCTGGTGTGGACGATCGCCTGCGTGAGCATCACGTTCTGCCTCGGCATGGCGCTCGCCAACATCCTGAACCGGCGCATCGCCGGCCGCTCCGCCTACCGCATGGCCCTGATCCTTCCCTGGGCCGTGCCGGGCTTCGTCTCCGTCTTCGCCTGGCGCTTCCTCTACAACGAGGACCGCGGCATCCTCAACGCGATGCTCGGCGGCGTCGGCATCGACGGCATCCCCTGGCTGAACGACCCCACCTGGGCGAAGTTCTCCGTGATCGCCGTCAACGTCTGGCTCGGCGTCCCCTTCATGATGGTCGCCCTGCTCGGCGGTCTGCAGTCCATACCCGCGGAGCAGTACGAGGCCGCCGAGATGGACGGCGCCACCGCCTGGCAGCGCTTCCGGCACATCACCGTGCCCGGGCTCGCCCCGGTCTCCACCACGGTGGTCCTGCTCTCCACCATCTGGACCTTCAACATGTTCCCGGTGATCTTCCTGCTCACCCGGGGCGGTCCCGGTGAGTCGACGCAGATCCTCGTCACCCAGGCGTACAAGTTCTCCTTCGAGATCAGTCCGCGCGACTACGCACAGTCCTCCACGTGGGGCGTGCTGATCCTCGTCCTCCTCATGCTCTTCGCCGCGGTCTACCGGCGAGTGCTCCGCAAGCAGGGAGATGCCTGGTGACCACCCTCACCCCCACCCGGCCGGCGCGCGCCCCGCGGCTGCGCGGACAGCGCTCGCCGCTCGCCTCGGTGGCGCTGCACGTCACGCTGATCATCACCTCGGTGATCGCGGTCTTCCCGGTGCTCTGGGTCCTGCTGACCTCGCTGAAGCCGGCCAAGTACGCGACGACGACGGACTTCTTCAAGGACACGACGTTCGTCAACTACACCAACCTGATCAAGGACACCGAGTTCCTGACCTGGTTCGGCAACTCGGTGCTCGTCGCGGGGCTCTCCACGGTCCTCGGCGTCTTCGTCTCCGCGACCACCGGATACGCCGTCAGCCGCTTCCGCTTCCCCGGCAAGCGCGGCCTGATGTGGACCCTGCTCGTCACGCAGATGTTCCCGGTCGCCGTGCTGATCGTGCCGATCTACAACATCATGGCGACCCTCGGACTGCTCAACCAGCCCGCCGGCCTCGTGATCACCTACCTCACCATCTCGGTGCCCTTCTGCGCCTGGATGATGAAGGGCTTCTTCGACACGATCCCGCGCGAACTCGACGAGTCCGGACAGGTCGACGGCCTCACCCCGTTCGGCACGTTCTGGCGGCTCGTCCTCCCGCTGGCCAAGCCCGGCCTCGCGGTCACCGCGTTCTACTCCTTCATCACCGCCTGGGGCGAGGTCGCGTACGCCTCCGCGTTCATGGTCGGTGACGAGAACCTCACGCTCGCCGGCGGACTGCAGAAGTTCGTCAACCAGTACGGAGCCCAGTGGGGCCCCATGACCGCCGCGTCGGTCCTCATCGCCATCCCGGCGGCCCTGGTCTTCCTGTTCGCGCAGAAGCACCTGGTCACCGGAATGTCGGCCGGAGCAGTCAAGGGCTGACCCGAGGCGGTGCCCGACCCTGACCCGCGGACACCGCCGAACCGTCACCCACCCCCACGCGTCACCGCATTCGTCACGGCGGCGCCGGACCCCCCGACCGGGACCCCGGCGCCGCTCCCCACCCAGACACCCCAGGGACGACATGACCCAGCACCTCGCTGCCCCCTCCACCGGCACGTCCGACGACGCCCCGGACAACCGCACCGGCTGGTGGCAGGATGCGGTGATCTACCAGGTCTATCCACGGAGCTTCGCCGACGGCAACGGCGACGGCATGGGCGATCTCGCGGGCGTCACCGCACGGCTCCCGTACCTCCGGGACCTCGGTGTCGACGCCGTCTGGCTGAGCCCCTTCTACGCCTCCCCCCAGGCCGACGCCGGTTACGACGTCGCCGACTACCGGGCCATCGACCCGATGTTCGGCAACCTCCTCGACGCCGACGCCCTCATCCGCGAGGCCCACGCCCTGGGTCTGCGCATCATCGTCGACCTGGTCCCCAACCACTCCTCCGACCAGCACGAGTGGTTCAAGCGCGCGCTGGCCGAGGGCCCCGGCTCCGCCCTGCGCGAGCGCTACCACTTCCGCGCCGGCAAGGGCGAGAACGGCGAACTCCCGCCGAACGACTGGGAGTCCATCTTCGGCGGCCCGGCGTGGACCCGGACCACCGACGCGGACGGCACCCCGGGCGAGTGGTACCTCCACCTCTTCGCGCCCGAGCAGCCCGACTTCAACTGGGAGCACCCGGCCGTCGCCGACGAGTTCCGCTCGATCCTGCGCTTCTGGCTCGACATGGGCGTAGACGGCTTCCGCGTCGACGTCGCGCACGGCCTGGTCAAGGCCGAGGGCCTGCCCGACCTCGGCTCGCACGACCAGCTCAAGCTGCTCGGCAACGACGTCATGCCGTTCTTCGACCAGGACGGCGTGCACGCCATCTACCGCAGCTGGCGCACCATCCTCGACGAGTACCCGGGCGAGCGCATCGCCGTCGCCGAGGCGTGGACCCCGACCGTCGAGCGCACCGCCAACTACGTGCGCCCCGACGAGATGCACCAGGCGTTCAACTTCCAGTACCTGTCGACCGACTGGGACGCCGACGCGCTGCGTACCGTCATCGACTCCTCGCTCGCCGCGATGCGTCCGGTCGGCGCCCCCACCACCTGGGTGCTCTCCAACCACGACGTCACCCGGCACGCCACCCGCTTCGCCAACGAGCCGGGCCTGGGCACCCAGATCCGTACCGCCGGCGACCGCGCGATGGGCCTGCGCCGCGCCCGCGCGGCGACCCTGCTGATGCTGGCGCTGCCCGGCTCCGCCTACGTCTACCAGGGCGAGGAACTCGGCCTGCCGGACGTCACCGACCTGCCCGACGAGGCCCGCCAGGACCCGTCGTTCTTCCGAGCCGACGGCCAGGACGGCTACCGCGACGGCTGCCGCGTCCCGATCCCGTGGACCCGCGAGGGCAGCAGTTACGGCTTCGGCGACGGCGGCAGCTGGCTCCCGCAGCCCGAGGGCTGGGGCGAACTGTCCATCGAGGCGCAGACCGGCGTGGAGGGTTCCACCCTGGAGCTGTACCGCTCCGCCATCGCCGCCCGCCGCGACCTGCCGGGCCTCGGCGCCGGTACGGACGTGGAGTGGCTGGACGGCCCCGAGGGCGTCCTCGCCTTCGCCCGCCCCGGCTTCGTCTGCACCGTCAACACGACCGGCGCCCCGGTGCGGATCCCCGCGCCCGGCACGGTGCTGGTCTCCAGCGCCACGGTCACCGTCGAGGGCGGCTCGGCCGAGGTTCCCGCCGACACCACGGTGTGGTGGACGGTGTGACCGTCCCCGCACCCCGGACGGGCTCGGCGCTGCGGCTCTCCGACATCGCCGGGCAGGCCGCGGTCAGCGAGGCCACCGTCAGCCGGGTGCTCAACGGCAAACCGGGCGTCGCCGACAGCACCCGGAAGCGGGTGCTGGCGGCGCTGGACATCCTCGGCTACGAACGTCCCGTGCGGCTGCGCCAACGCAGCGCCGGGCTGATCGGGTTGGTGACACCTGAACTCATCAACCCGATCTTCCCGGCCTTCGCGCAGTCCGTCGAGCAGGTCCTGGCCGGGCACGGCTACACCCCGGTGCTCTGCACCCAGCTGCCGGGCGGCGCCACCGAGGACGAGCTCGTCGAACAGCTCGTCGAGCGGGGCGTCGGCGGCATCGTGTTCCTGTCCGGGCTGCACGCCGACCTGTCGGCCGACCCGTCGCGGTACGCCGAACTCTCCGAGCGCGGCGTACCGTTCGTCCTGATCAACGGGTACAACGAGCGCATCAGCGCCCCGTTCGTCTCGCCGGACGACGCAGCCGCCGTACGGATGGCCGTCGGCCACCTCGCGGCCCTCGGACACCGCAGGATCGGCCTGGCGGTCGGGCCGCAGCGGTACGTGCCCTCCCGCCGCAAGCGGGACGGGTTCCTCGACGCGGCCGTACGCACCCTGGGGATGACCCGCGACGAGGCCGAACTCCTGGTCTGTTCCACGCTGTTCGGCGTGGAGGGCGGCCAGGTGGCGGCCGGCGCGCTCCTCGACCAGGGGTGCACGGGCATCGTCTGCGGCAGCGACCTGATGGCGCTGGGCGTGGTGCGCGCGGCCCGGGGGAGGGGCCTGGAGGTCCCGCGCGACGTCTCCGTGGTCGGCTTCGACGACTCGCAGCTGATCGCCTTCACCGACCCGCCGCTGACCACCGTGCGCCAGCCGGTGCAGGCGATGGCCGCCGCCGCTGTGGGTGCGCTGCTGGAGGAGATCGCCGGAAGTCCGGTGCAGCGCACGGAGTACGTGTTCCAGCCGGAGCTGGTCGTACGCGGTTCGACCGCGGCGCTGCGCACGGCGCGGGCGGTACGGGGGATGTGAACGGGCGGCACGCGGCCGGAGGGGGGTCGCGTGCCGCACGGGGGACCTGTGCCCCCACCGCGGACCGGTGCGCCCGGTGTGAACCCGGTGCGGGTCCTGCGTATGCCGAGGAGAGGCGCCGGAAGTCGGCCCAGGACTGGGCCGGCGGGGAGTGTGACTCCCGGCGCCTCTCATCCGCGTCGACCGGCCCGGCCGGCCGGGCGCGTGGGGCCCTGCGCCGGAGCGCGGACCCCCGGCCGGCCGGACCGGAGTCACCAAGAACGTAACAGGCTCGCAATATCTTGCGTAAGTCCTTGCAGGCAGAAAAATGCAGCGTTTCGTGGATGTGAGCGGGTCATGTCCAAAGGGTTGACCCCGGCCTGACGGGCTCGTACGGTCTGCGCTGCGACTGGGTTTCCAGTCTTGCTGCAAGAACATTCAAGCCTTCCGGCACGGCGCGTTGTCACGTGAGGCTGCTCGGTCACCCGCGTTTCCCCCACAGCAGGAGGAAGAACATGGCACGCAGACCGCTGTCCGCCGCTCTCGCCCTCGCGGCCGGAGTCGCCGCGCTGGTCGTCCCCGCAGGCGTCGGAGCCGGGACCGCCCAGGCCGCGGCCCCGGGCACCAAGGACGTCACCGCCGTCCTGTTCGAGTGGAAGTTCGCCTCCGTGGCGCAGGCGTGCACCAGCACCCTCGGCCCGGCCGGCTACGGCTTCGTCCAGGTCTCCCCGCCCATGGAGCACATCCAGGGCAGCCAGTGGTGGACCTCGTACCAGCCGGTCAGCTACAAGATCGCCGGGCGGCTCGGCGACCGCACCGCCTTCGCGAACATGGTGACCACCTGCCACAACGCCGGAGTGAAGGTCGTCGCCGACACCGTCATCAACCACATGTCGGCGGGCTCGGGCACCGGCACCGGCGGGTCCTCGTACACGAAGTACGACTACCCGGGCGTCTACTCGGTCAACGACATGAACGACTGCCAGTCGCAGATCAGCAACTACGGCGACCGTGCCAACGTCCAGAACTGCGAACTCGTGGGCCTCGCCGACCTGGACACCGGTGAGGAGTACGTACGCGGCAGGATAGCCGGGTACATGAACGACCTGCTCTCCCTCGGCGTCGACGGGTTCCGGATCGACGCGGCCAAGCACATGCCGGCCGCCGACCTCGCCAACATCAAGTCCCGGCTGACCAACCCGAACGCGTACTGGAAGCAGGAGGCCATCTACGGCGCGGGCGAGGCCGTCCAGCCCTCCGAGTACACCGGCACCGGGGACGTCCAGGAGTTCCGCTACGCCCGCGGCCTCAAGCAGACCTTCCTCAACGAGAACCTCGCCAACCTCAAGAACTACGGCGAGGGGTGGGGCTTCATGCCCTCCGCGCAGTCGGCGGTCTTCGTCGACAACCACGACACCGAGCGCGGCGGCGACACCCTCAACTACAAGGCGGGCGCCTCCTACACGCTGGCCAACGTCTTCATGCTGGCCTACCCGTACGGCTCCCCGGACGTGCACTCCGGCTACGAGTTCAGCGATGTCGACGCCGGACCGCCCAACGGCGGCCAGGTGAACGCCTGTTACACCGACGGCTGGAAGTGCCAGCACGCCTGGCCGCAGATCTCCTCGATGGTCGCCTTCCGCAACACCGCCCGCGGTGAGGCCGTCACCAACTGGTGGGACAACGGCGCCGACCAGATCGCCTTCGGACGCGGCGCCAAGGCGTACGTCGCGATCAACCACGAGACCTCCTCACTGACCCGGACCTTCCAGACCGGACTGCCCGCCGGCTCCTACTGCGACGTGCAGACCGGCAACGCCGTGGCGGTCAACTCCAGCGGGCAGTTCACCGCCACCCTCGGCGCCGACACCGCCCTCGCCCTGCACGTCAACGCCCGCACCTGCACCGGTACGGGCACCGGGACCGGCACGGACACCGCTACCACCGCGTCCGGGGCGACCTTCGGCGTCAACGCCACCACCAGCCTCGGCCAGAACATCTACGTCACCGGCAACCAGTCGGCCCTCGGCAACTGGGACCCGAACAGCGCGCTGAAGCTCGACCCGGCCACGTACCCCGTCTGGAAGCTCGACGTGGCCATGCCCGCCGGCACCTCCTTCGAGTACAAGTACCTCCGCAAGGACGCCGCCGGGAACGTCACCTGGGAGAGCGGCGCCAACCGCACCGCCACCGTGCCCGCCACCGGAAAGACCACGCTGACCAGCGACGTCTGGCGCAGCTGAACGACCAGGGGCGGGCCGGGGGTGCGGACAGACGCCTCCCGGCCCGCCCCTTTCCCGTGCCGCCCCCGCCGGGCCGGCCGTACCACCCCACCACCGTCCGAGGAGAACCCTCCGTGTCCCGAACCACCCTCCGCCGGGGAGCCGTCGCCGCGCTGTGCGCCGCGCTGCTGCCCGTCGTACCGGCGGCGTCCGCGTCCGCCGCGACCAGACCACCGTCCCCGCCCTCGGACGCGTCCCTCGCCAAGGAGTCGTCCCGCCAGGACCTCACCCGCGAGCAGTTCTACTTCGTCCTGCCCGACCGGTTCGCCAACGGCGACACCTCCAACGACAAGGGCGGCCTCACCGGCTCCCGCCTGGAGACCGGGTACGACCCCACGGACAAGGGCTTCTACCAGGGCGGCGACCTCAAGGGGCTCACCAACCGGCTCGACTACATCAAGGGCCTCGGCACCACCGCGATCTGGCTCGCCCCGATCTTCAAGAACCGCCCCGTGCAGGGCACCGGAGCCGACGCCTCGGCCGGCTACCACGGTTACTGGATCACCGACTTCACGCAGGTCGACCCCCACTTCGGAACCAACGCCGACCTGGCGAAGCTGATCGACAAGGCCCACGGCAAGGGCATGAAGGTCTTCTTCGACGTCATCGCCAACCACACGGCCGACACCGTCGACTACACCGAGAAGACCTACGGCTACCGGCCCAAGGGCGCCTACCCCTACCTCGACACCGAGGGCCGCCCCTTCGACGACAGCGACGGCATGGCGAAGGTGGACGCGGACTCCTTCCCGTACACCCCGAAGGTGACCGCGAAGAAGGTCCCGTCCTGGCTCGACGACCCGACGATGTACCACAACCGGGGCGACTCCACCTACGCCGGCGAGTCCACCGAGTACGGCGACTTCTCCGGGCTCGACGACCTGTGGACCGAGCGTCCCGAGGTCGTCTCCGGCATGGAGAAGATCTACGAGAAGTGGGTCCGCGACTTCGACATCGACGGGTTCCGCATCGACACCGTCAAGCACGTCGACATGGACTTCTGGACCCAGTGGGCGACCGCCCTCGACGCGTACGCCGCGAAGCACGGCCGCGACGACTTCTTCATGTTCGGCGAGGTCTACTCCGCCGACACCGCGATCACCTCGCCGTACGTGACCCAGGGCCGGCTCGACGCGACGCTGGACTTCCCCTTCCAGGAAGCCGCCCGCCAGTACGCCTCCCAGGGCGCCCCCGCCGCCGAGCTCGCCGCGCTCTACGCCGACGACTACCGGTACACCACCGACAAGGCGAACGCCTACGAGCAGGTCACCTTCCTCGGCAACCACGACATGGGCCGCATCGGGACCTTCCTGAAGCAGGACAACCCGAACGCCTCCGACGCCGAACTCGTCCAGCGCGACAAGCTCGCCAACGAGCTGATGTTCCTCGGCCGCGGCAACCCCGTCGTCTACTCCGGTGACGAGCAGGGCTACACCGGCGCCGGCGGCGACAAGGACGCCCGCCAGCCGCTCTTCGCCACGAAGATCGCCGACTACCTCGACGACGACCAGCTGGGCACCGGCCGTACGCACGCCTCCGACGCGTACGACACCACGCACCCGCTGTACAAGTCGATCGCCGCGCTCTCCAAGCTCACCAAGGACAACCCGGCCCTCAGGGACGGCGTCCAGACCGAGCGCTACGCCGAGGGCTCCGTCTACGCGTACTCCCGCATCGACGCCAAGCACTCCAACGAGTACCTCGTCGCCGTCAACAACGGCACCGAACCCCGGACCGTCGAACTCACCACCGAGTCCGCCCGGATGAACTTCCGTACCATCTACGGCGGTTCCGCCACCGTGCGCAGCGGCGCCGACATGAAGGTCACCGTCACGGTGCCCGCCCTGTCCAGCATCGTGCTCCGCGCCGACCAGCCCCTCGCCGCTCCCGCCACCAAGCCCTCGCTCACCCTGAAGGCCCCGGCGGCCGGCGCGACCGGCACCGTGGAGATCTCCGCCGACGTCACCGGCGGCCAGCTCGACCGCGTGGTGTTCGCCGCCCAGACCGGCAACGGGAAGTGGCGCACCCTCGGCACCGCCGACCACGCCCCGTACAAGGTCACCCAGGTCGTCGACGACACCGTCGCCGCCGGAACGCCGCTGCGGTACAAGGCCGTCGTCGTGGACCGCGCCGGCCGCACCGCCGGCGCGCTCGCCTCCACCACCGCGGGCCAGGCGCCCCCCGCCGCCAAGCCGGTGGCCGTGGAGCGCGACTACGCCGTGGTCCACTACAAGCGCGCGGACGGCGACTACACCGGCTGGCAGCTCACGTCCGGTGACACCACCGCCGGGTTCACCGGCCGCGACGCGTACGGCGCGTTCGCCTGGCTGAAGCTGGCGGAGGGCACCTCCACCGTCCCGTACACCATCGAGAAGGACGGCACCGCCGACGGCCCCGAGCGGACAGTCGACCTCTCCACCACCGGCCAGGTCTGGGTCACCCAGGGCGACGACGGCCAGGTCACCGAGGTCCCCGACGGCGCCGGCCCCTCCACCGACACCACCAAGGCCGTCCTCCACTACCACCGCGAGGACGGGAACTACGACGGCTGGGGCCTGCACACCTGGACCGGCGCCAAGGACCCGACCGACTGGGCCAAGCCGCTCCAGCCGGTGAAGAAGGACGCCTACGGGGTCACCTTCGAGGTCCCGCTCGCCGACGGCGCCACCTCGCTCAGCTACATCCTCCACAAGGGGGACGAGAAGGACCTCCCCAGCGACCAGTCCCTCGACTTCGCCGGCAAGGGCTTTGAGGTCTGGATGCTCGGCGGCACCGCCAACTACCTCCTCCCGGCAGCCGCCGGGGTTCCCGCCCCCGACCTGACCAAGGCCGAGGCGCAGTGGATCGACGCCGACACCGTCGTCTGGAAGGTCAAGGCCACCGCCGCCACCAGCCAGCAGCTCGTGTACGCGAAGAACGGCGGGATCTCCGTCGTCGACGGAGCGCTCTCCGACGAGGGCCAGTGGCTCCGCCTCAACCAGACGACTCTGACCGACGCGCAGAAGGCGAAGTACCCGCACCTCAAGGACTACCCGGCCTTCCAGGTCGACGTCCGCGACCGCGACCGGATCCGTGAATCCCTGCGCGGCCAGCTGATCGCCACCCAGCGCGCCGCCAACGGCGCCCTCCTCGCCGCCACCGGCGTACAGGTCCCCGGCGTGCTCGACAGCCTCTACCCCAAGGCCACCGGCGCAGCCCTCGGCCCCGTCTTCGACAAGGGCACGCCCACCCTCTCCGTGTGGGCCCCCACCGCCCGTACCGTCGCGCTCGAACTGGACGGCAGGACCTTCCCCATGCGCCGCGACGACACCACCGGCATCTGGTCCGTCAAGGGCACCAGGTCCTGGAGCGGCAAGCCCTACCGCTACGTCGTCCAGGTCTGGGCGCCCACCGTCCAGAAGCTCGTCACCAACAAGGTCACCGACCCCTACTCCACCGCCCTGACCACCGACTCCGCCCGCAGCCTCGTCGTCGACCTCGCCGACCCGAAGCTCGCCCCCGCCGGCTGGTCCACCCAGAAGAAGCCCGCCGCCGTCCCGATCAGCGGCGCGCAGATCCAGGAACTCCAGATCCGCGACTTCTCCATCGCGGACCCCACCTCGAAGCACCCGGGGGAGTACCTCGCCTTCACGGACACCGGCTCCGACGGCATGAAGCACCTCAAGGAGCTCGCCGGCTCCGGCACCTCCTACGTGCACCTGCTGCCCGCCTTCGACATCGGCACCATCCCCGAGAAGAAGTCCGACCAGCAGCAGCCCGCCTGTGACCTCAAGGTCTACGCCCCCGATTCCGCCCAGCAGCAGGCCTGCGTCACGGCCGCCGCCGCCAAGGACGGCTTCAACTGGGGCTACGACCCGCTGCACTACACCGTCCCGGAGGGCTCCTACGCCTCCGACCCGAACGGCACCAAGCGCACCGTCGAGTTCCGGGAAATGGTCCAGGGCCTCAACAACGCCGGACTGCGTACCGTCATGGACGTCGTCTACAACCACACCGTCGCCTCCGGCCAGGACGACAAGTCCGTCCTCGACCGGATCGTGCCCGGCTACTACCAGCGGCTCCTGGAAGACGGCTCCGTCGCCAACTCCAGCTGCTGCGCCAACACCGCGCCCGAGAACGCCATGATGGGCAAGCTCGTCGTGGACTCGATCGTCACCTGGGCCAAGCAGTACAAGGTCGACGGGTTCCGCTTCGACCTGATGGGCCACCACCCCAAGGCGAACATCCTCGCCGTGCGGAAGGCGCTCGACGCGCTGACCGTCGCCAAGGACGGCGTCGACGGAAAGAAGATCATCCTCTACGGCGAGGGCTGGAACTTCGGCGAGATCGCCGACGACGCCCGCTTCGTCCAGGCCACCCAGAAGAACATGGCCGGCACCGGCATCGCCACCTTCGACGACCGTGCCCGCGACGCCGTGCGCGGCGGCGGCCCCTTCGACGCCGACCCCGGCGTCCAGGGCTTCGCCTCCGGCCTCTACACCGACCCCAACACCTCCACCGCCAACGGCACGGAGGCCGAGCAGAAGGCCCGCCTCCTGCACTACCAGGACCTGATCAAGGTCGGCCTCTCCGGCAGCCTCGCCGGCTACACCTTCACCGACACCTCCGGCAACCAGGTCACCGGCGCCGGCGTCGACTACAACGGCCAGCCCGCCGGATACGCGGCCGCGCCCGGCGACGCCCTCGCCTACTCCGACGCCCACGACAACGAGAGCCTCTACGACGCCCTCGCGTTCAAGCTCCCCGCGGACACCCCGGCCGCGGACCGGGCCAGGACGCAGGTCCTCGCCATGGGCATCTCCACCCTCTCCCAGGGCCCTTCGCTCTCCCAGGCGGGCACCGACCAGCTGCGCTCCAAGTCCCTGGACCGCAACTCCTTCGACAGCGGCGACTGGTACAACGCCATCCACTGGAACTGCCAGGACGGCAACGGCTTCGGCCGGGGCCTGCCGCCCGCCGCGGACAACCAGGACAAGTGGTCGTACGCCGCACCGCTGCTGACCAACCCCAGCCTCACCCCCGGCTGCGCGCAGATCAACGGCGCGTCCGCCGCCTACCAGGACCTGCTGAAGATCAGGAGCACCGAGAAGGCGTTCGCCCTCACCTCCGCCTCCCAGGTCCAGTCCACCCTCGCCTTCCCGCTCTCGGGCAAGGACGAGACCCCCGGCGTCATCACCATGACCCTGGGCGACCTGGTCGTCGTCATCAACGCCACTCCCTCCGCCACCACCCAGAAGGTGGACACGGCGGCGGGCGAGAAGTACGCCCTGCACCCCGTGCAGGCGGCGGGCGCCGACCCTACCGTCAAGCAGTCCCGGTACGAAGCGGAATCCGGCAGCTTCACCGTCCCCGGACGGACCGTCGCCGTGTTTTCACATCGCTGACACCGACGGGCTACGGTGTGACCGCACGCGTCGGCGACGGAGCCGCAGCGGCCCGGCGTCGAGCACCGTAACTCCGAGGAAGAACCGGCCGGTCACGGCGCCGCCCCCACGGGAGGGGCGCCGGGGCCGGCCGGTCCGGTCGGGTGGCGGACCCCGGCCGCCCCGTCGGCGCACCAGGCCCGAGCACGCCGGACGGTGATGATGAAGATCGTGGGAAACCTGCCCGAGGAGACGAGCAGTTTCATCGGCCGCAACGTCGAACTCCTGCGCCTCGAATCCGCCCTGACGCCCTATTTCCTCGTCGGCCACCGGCTCACCCCGCACCGCATGACCACCCTCGTCGGCCCCGGCGGCGTCGGCAAGTCCCGCCTCGCCGGCCGTGCCACCCGCCTCGTCGGCCACCGCTACCAGGACGGCGTCCGCTGGGCCGACCTCTCCCCGCTCTACGACGACGACCTGCTGCTGCCCACCGTCTCCGACGCCGTCGGCCTCGCCGACCACGCCCTGCGGATGCCCGTCGACGCGCTCTGCGAATGGCTCGCCGACAAGAACATGCTGCTCGTCCTCGACTCCTGCGAACACCTGCGCGCCCCCACCGCCCACCTCCTCGGCGAACTCCTCACCATCGCCCCCGGCCTGACCGTCGTCGCCACCAGCAGACAGCCCCTCGGCGTCCGCGGCGAGAACGTCGTGGAAGTCCCCCCGCTGCCCTACGAGGGCGAGAGCGACGCACTCACCCTCTTCCGCGACCGGGTCCGCGTCTCGGCCCCCGGCATCACCTTCCGGCGCCCCGCCGACACCAGGGCCGCCGACGAGATCTGCCGCCGCCTCGAAGGACTCCCGCTCGCCCTGGAACTGGCCGCCGCCTCCGCCCGCCGCCACACCCTGCGCCAGATCGCCGACCGCCTCGGATCCCGCCCGGACGTCCTCAGCGACGACTCCCCGCGCCCCCGCCGCCACCGCGCCCTCATCACCACCATCGGCTGGAGCCACGAGCTCTGCACCCCGCTCGAACGCCTCCTGTGGGCCCGCCTCACCCCGCTCCGCGGCGACTTCGACGAAGAGGCCGCCCGGGAGGTCTGCGCCGGCGGGCCGCTCACCCCCGACGGGGTCACCGAAGCGCTGCGCGGACTCGTCGCCAAGTCCGTCGTGAAACGCGACGGCGGACGCCACCACATGCTCGACACCCTGCGCGAGTACGGCCGCATGTGGCTCGGCGAACTCGGCGAGGAGGAAGTCGCCGGCGCCGCCCGCCGGCACGCCGCCCGCTTCCTCCGCCTGGCCCGCCGCGCGCACACCGGGTGGACCGGCCGCGACCAGGTCGCCTGGTACCACAAGGTCTCCGACAGCCACCTCGACCTCTGCGCCGCCCTCGACCACCTACTCGTCCACGACGTCCGCGCCGCTCAGGAGATGGCCGGACGCGTCGGCTTCTTCTGGGCCTGCTGCGGCCACCTGACCGCCGCCCGGAGCTATGCCCGGCGCGCCCTGGAAGGCGGCCCCGTCACCGGACCCGACCGCACCCGGCTGCTCTGGGTCATGGGCGTCGCGGCGCTGCTCCAGGGCGACTTCGAAGCAGCCGAACGGCTCGGCGCCCAGTGCACGGCCCACGCCGAGACCGACGGCGACGACGAGGGCATCCTCAACTCCACCTATCTGGGCGGGCTCACCCACATCATGAAGGGCGAACCGCAGACCGCCCTCGAAGCCGCCGGCCGCGCCCTGAGCCTGACCGAGGCGAGACCGGTCGAATCCGCCTACCGCCTGCGCTGCCACCTCATCACGGTCTTCTCCCTCAGCGGCCTCGGCCGGCTCGACGAGGCGGCCGAGGCCGCCGCCGTCCTCAGGGCCGCCTGCGAGGTGCACGACGAGCACTGGACCCGCAGCTACGCCGACTACCAGCTCGCCCTGATCGCCCTGCTCCAGGGCCGCCCGGACGCCTCGGCCGCGCACGCCCGCACCATGCTCCAGGGCAAGCACCGCCTGCGCGACAGCTTCGGCATCGCACTCGGCCTGGACATCCTCGCCTCCGCCATCGCCGCCCAGGGCCAGGGCGCCCGCGCCGCCCGGGTGTACGGCACCGGGCAGGTGTACTGGCGGATGGTCGGCCACCCCCAGCGCGGCACCCCCGACATCGCCCCGGTGCGCGAGACCTGCGAGCGCCAGGCCCGGGAGGCCGTCGGCGACGCGGCCTACCAGCGCGCCTTCGAGAGGGGCCGTACCGAGAGCGCCGAGGCGGGGCTGGCCGCGGCGCTGTGGGGCGACTCCCGCATCTGATCCGCACCGGCGCGCGGCGGCGAGCGGTGAGACACGCTTGTGCGGCCGGGGCGCACCCGGTCAAGGTGGGCGACGACAATGCCCGCCCCACCCGCAACGGGAGCGCCTGATGCCCCACATCACCATCGACTACTCCGCCGGACTCGAGGACGCCTTCGACAGCCGGGGCTTCGCCACCGAGCTGCACCCGCTGATCGCCCGGACGATCACCACCTCGGCCGCGGCCTGCAAGACCAGGCTCCGCCGGGTCGAAGAGACGCTGGTCGGTGAGGGGGCCGTCGACGGCTCGGTCGTCCACGTCCTCATCGCCATACAGCCCGGCCGGACCCCGGAGGTGCGGGCGCAGCTCACCGAGTCCGTCCTCGCGCTGCTGGGTGAGCACCTCAAGCCGGCCGACGGGCTCCGGATCGACGCCTCGGTCGAGACCCGCGACCTCGACCTCTCGTACCGCAGGAACTGATCCCCCGGCTCGTCCCGCGGCGGACGCCCGTTACGGCTGCCGCTGCGGGGGGACGGCCGGCGCCCCGGCGATCAGCGTCCCGAGACGGGTGAGCAGCTCGCCGAAGGGGCCGTCCGGGGGCTCCTGTTCGAGGACCCGCAGCACGATGGAGGCCAGCTCCGGGTCGTACGCGGCGCTCACGGCTGCCAGCGCCGCGAAGTCGTGCACCAGCTGGAGTTCCAGCTCGGCGCGGGGGACGCGCTTGCCGTCCAGCCAGAGCAGCGCCGTCGCCTCGGCGAGCGACACCCAGGTGCGTACCACCAACTCCAACCGGGCAGAGGGGACCTCGACCTCGAGGTGGGCGAGTATCTGCTCGTAGGCGGCCTGCCGCACCCCGTCGATCATGGCGTTGGTGGTGGAGGAACCGGCCGCCGGGCCGCCCCGCATGAGCGCGGAGAAGCCGGGGCCGTGGTCCTCCACGAAGTCGAAGAACCGGCCCATCACCCTCAACAGCCGGGTGCCCAGCGGGCCTTCGTGCGGCTCCACGAACCGGTCCGCCAGTTCGTCCGCGGCCCTGCGCAGCGCGGCCTCGTAGAGGTTCTGCTTGCCGGGGAAGTAGTGGTACACCAGCGGCCGGGAGATGCCCGCGGCGGCGGCGATCTCGTCGATCGACACCTCGTCGGGGGAGCGACTGCTGAACAACTCCAGTGCGACGCCGATCAACTGCTGTCTGCGCTCGTCGACACCCATTCGGCGCCGCACCCCGGTGGTCATGCGAACAGCCTAACCGGGGTGCGGCGGACGGCGGGACCGGCCCGGCGAACCTACAGATCGAGGACCAGCCGCCCGCCCCGGCACCGGGAGACGCAGATCAGCATCGAGTCGGCGCGCTCCGCGTCCGTCAGCAGCTCGTCGCGGTGGTCGATCTCGCCGTCCAGAACCCGCTGTTGACAGGTGCCGCAGAAACCCTGCTCGCAGGAGTACGAGACATGGGGCAGCTCCTCGCGCACGGCCGCCAGCACCGACTGCCCGGCCGCGACGGACACCGTCCGGCCCGAGCGCCGCAACTCCACGTCGAAGCCGCCGGAATCCGCGTCGGTGCCGGCACCGGGCGCCTCGGTCCCGGTCGGCGCCGTGGGTGCTGCGGATGCTGTTGGAGCCGTGGGCGCTGCGGGTGCGAAGCGCTCCAGGTGCAGGGTGCACCCGTCCGGCAGGGCGCCGGCGACCGCGTCCATCAGGGGGCCGGGGCCGCACACGTACACGGCGGTCCCCGGCGCGAGCGCGGCGAGCGCACCGGCCACGTCCGGGTGCCCGGCGGTGTCCTGCGGGACGACCGTCACCCGGTCCCCGTCCGCGCCGAGCTTCTCGATCTCGTCGAGGAAGGGCATGGCGGCCCGCGACCGGCCCCCGTACAGCAGCCGCCAGGGCGCCCCGGACGCGGCGACCGCCCGCAGCATCGGCAGGACCGGGGTGATCCCGATGCCGCCCGCGACGAAGAGGTAGCCGTCCGCCCCGACCAGCGGAAAGCGGTTGCGGGGCGCCCGGACGCCGACCTCCTCGCCCTCGTGGAGCTGGGCGTGCACCTCCCGGGAGCCGCCCCGCCCGTCCTCGTCCAGCCGGACCGCCACCGTGTACGTCTCCGGGTCGGCAGGGTCGCCGCAGAGGCTGTACTGCCGGACCGCGCCGGAGGGCAGCACCAGGTCGAGATGGGCTCCCGGCTCCCACCGGGGCAGCCCGGGCCCCTCCAGCCGCAGCTGGACGACCCCCTCGGCGGGCGAGGTCCGCTCGGTGATCAGCAGCCGCCGGGTGGTGGTGGCACCGCGCCCCGCCCGCCCGGAGGTGGGTTCCTCCAGGGCGGGCATCGGCCAGAGCGGCGAGGCGGCGACCCGCTCGCGCAGTGCCCGCCGGGCGAGCAGCGCGGCACCGGCACCGGCGATCAGCAGCACGGTGCGGGGGCGGGGCAGGGGTATGGGCAGGGCCATGGGTCAGTGGTCTCCCGTCGTACGGGCCTTGGCGGCTGGGTGGTGTCCGGCCGTGATTCGCTGGACGCCGCCTCGTGCCGCGGGCGAGCGGGCGAGATAGTCGACGGCCTGGGCGGTGCTGCCGGTCCGCGAGGGGTGGTAGCGGCGGCTCAGGTAGTCGGGGACGGAACGCAGGATGTCCGCGGCCGCGGGCAGGGTGCCCTGCTTGCCGCAGGCGTGGAACGCCCGGAACGACGCCCGGCCGCCGGGGAGGTCCGGATCGTTCGCCACGAAGAAGCGGACCCCGCGCTGCCACAGGAAGACCATCGCGGAGAAGGCGGTGGCCCAGGTCCGCACCCGGCGCCGGTAGCCGCCGTCCACGTGCAGGAACACCTCGAACGCCACCGAGCGGTGCTCGACCTCCTCGGCACCGTGCCAGCGCAGCAGGTCCAGCATCGTGGGGTCGGCGCCCCGCCGGTCGAGGGCGTCCGCGTTGAGTATCCAGTCGCCGAGGAACGCCGTGTAGTGCTCGATCGCCGCGATCGTCGCGACCCGCTCCTTGAGCCACCACTCCCGCGCCCGCCCGGGCGGCAGGGTCCGGTCGCCGAGCAGCTTCTCGAAGAACCAGTCCACCTGCGCGGTGTACGGCGTCGGGTCGATCCCCAGCTTCTTCAGGTGCGGCAGGACGTCGTCGTGCGCCTGGGAGTGCACGGCCTCCTGGCCGATGAACCCGATGACGTCCGCGCGGAGCCGGTCGTCGCGGATGTACGGCAGCACCTGCCGGTACACATGGACGAACCAGCGCTCCCCGGCCGGCAGCAGCAGATGGAGAACGTTGATCGTGTGGGCGGCGAAGGGGTCTCCGGGCACCCAGTGCAGCGGGGTGTGCTCCCAGTCGAACGAGACGTTGCGGGGCTTGAGGGGTGCCCGCTCCGAAGTGACCGCCGCCGGCTCCTTGTTGGACATGGTGTCAATGTACTGACGAGTACGGCGCAGGAACAGATGCGTGCAGGCCCTTCCTCGGACCGGTCGCGGGTACGGACGCCCGAAGCCGGCCGCGGACGGCACGGGGCCCCGGCCCGCGCGGTGCGAATCCGCGCGGACCGGGGCCCCTTTCGTGCGACATCCCTGTCAGGGTGCGTACTTGTAGCCCACCCGACGGACGGTCTGGATCGAGTGGCGGTGCTGGGCGCCGAGCTTGCGGCGCAGCCGGGCGACGTGGACGTCCACGGTCCGGCCGTCGCCGACGTGACCGTAACCCCAGACCGTGGTCACCAACTGGTCGCGGGTGTGCACCCGGTGGGGGTGGGCGACCAGGTGGGCGAGGAGCTCGAACTCCAGGTAGGTGAGGTCGAGCGCCGCACCGTCCACGGTCGCGATGCGCCGGGTGGAGTCGATGAGCACCGGACCGTCCGGCGCGGACGCGGCGGGCGCCTCGCGCACCACGGCCTGCGGGACGAGCGCGCCCTGCGGGAGCGCTCCCGCGGCGAAGGGCCGGGCGTCCGGGAACGCGCCGGCGAGAGCGGCCTGCTGGTCGGCCGGTACGAGGACGAGGTAGCCGATCATCGGCGGCCGCCCCGGCAGGGTGGGCAGGGAGTGCTGAGGTGCGGGCAGCCAGGTGGCGCCCGGCGGCAGGAAGTCGGCCATGTCGGTGAGCCGGACGACGTCGTCACGGTCGACGGCACGGAGCCGGCGGCTGGGGGAGTGGGTGCGGGCGGTGGTGGTGGCCGCAGCGGGGGCCGCCGGTGCCGCGGTGGCGGCGGAGGCGGAGAGAGTACGGGCGTTCGCCATGAGGGTCAGCTCTTTCGCGCGAGGAGTCGTCGAGGGACGTACGTCGTGCGCGCGGGCCGAAGACCGGGGTGAGCGGCTTTAGAGGGCCTGCGCGTTCCTCGCGCGGCAACACACCCGGTCGAAGTCGTGGTGCTGACGGGAAGGCCAGAACGGCTCAAGGTCGCTGCGACCCGATGAGGTGTACTGGAGACCGGCCATGGGCCCATTGAAGCAGAGAATGGGGCGCGGCAGCAGTCTCCTCTCACCCGTCGATACGGACCCTTTGCGTCGCGCTTCTCACACCCGGCCCCCGGACCGCGCCCGCACCCGCCCTGACCTGCCCCGACTCCTCAGCCCACCAGCCGCTTCCGCCAGTCCGGCACCGGCAGTTCGATGGCCTTCGACGGATTGCCGTCCCACTCCGCGGTCAGTCCGGCGTCCCGGAGCGCGGCCGCCACCTCGCCTCCGACCGCGGTGGTGGTCTCCTCGGAGTCGTCGAACCCGCCGTAGTACAGGGCGAGTCCATGGCCCGCCGCCGCGCTCGCGGTGCCCTGGGAGTGGAAGAAGACGAAACCGCGCGCCGACTCGTCCTCCGCCCACACCTCGCCCATCCCGCAGGAACGGCAGCAGGTGAAGTTCTGCCGGGCGGTCAGGCCGGCCGCCCCCAGAACGGCGAACGCCCGCTCCAGCCGGTCGGCGTCGCTCACCCCCGTCCACCGCTCCTGCTCCTCCACCCGCTCCAGCCAGAGCCGCTCGACGACGGCCCGCGCCTGCTCCGGGGTGACGGGCGACACCTTGTCCTCCGTCAGGCAGTCGGCCGCCCACTCGGTCAGCGTCTCCACCGTGCCGAACCCGCCCCGCAGTTCGCCCCGCACGGCCTCCTCCAGGCGTGCCAGGACCTCCGGTTCCGGAGCGGGTACGGGCTCCGCCTCGGGCAGCCCCAGGGACTCCCAGCCGATCCCCGCGTCCCACTCCTCCTCCTGCCGCGCCCAGCCGGCCATGGCCTCGGCGACCCGCTCCGGGGCGGACATCTCGGCCCGGTAGTGGTCGGCGGGGCCGCCCGCGCGGTACTCCAGCTCGTACGGGCCGTCACCCTCCTGCCAGACCTGCACGAACCGTCCGGGCCGGTCCGGCACCCGCTGCACCACCAGGAACCGGTTCTTCGGCCCGCCGATCCCGAGCACCAGGTCCGTCAACTCGTCCGCCGTCGGGCGCGTGTACGTCTGCTGCCCCTCGGTCTTCACCTTGATCTCCAGCATGGGGCCACTCTGGCACGCACCACCGACAGCGCCTCGCCCGCAGGCCGGTAACCTGCCCGCAGAGCGCGCCGACGACGGCCCGCGCGCCGAACGAGGGGTGGGCGACCGGTGATCCGGGACCTGTACAACGTCCGGTGGCAGCCCGCGGAGGGCGCCCCCACCCCCCTGACCGAGGACGAGGAGCGGCGGGCCCGGGCCACCCTCTTCCACGACCTCGGCACCGTGATCGCCGAACGCGGCTGGGTCCGCTTCCCCGCGTACTCGCCGGAGGAACGCCGCCGGCTCGTCGACGTCGCGCACCGGCTCACCGAACACTGGGGACAGCGGGTCCACGTCGTGGCCGAGGACCAGTGCGCGCTCCGGCTCCACCTGGACGGATACGGCACGCTGCCGTCCGTGTGAGGGGCGCCCCGTACTCCCGTACGGACGACGAGAAGGCGCCCGCCGGGATTCCGGTGGGCGCCTTCTCGTCGTACGGGGAGGTGCGGGGGGATCAGCCCTGGTCGGCCTTCTCCAGCGCGGTGCAGCAGGTGTCGACGATCAGCCGCGTGACGACGTAGGGGTCGACGTTGGCGTTCGGGCGACGGTCCTCGATGTAGCCCTTCTGGTCCTGCTCGACCTGCCACGGGATGCGGACCGAGGCGCCGCGGTCGGAGACGCCGTAGCTGTACTCGTTCCACGGGGCGGTCTCGTGCAGACCGGTCAGGCGCTCGTCGATGCCGGCGCCGTAGTTCTTGACGTGGTCGAGCGGCTTCGAGCCCTCGCCCAGCGACTCGCACGCGGTGATGATCGGGTCGTAGCCCTCACGCATCGCCTTGGTGGAGAAGTTGGTGTGCGCACCGGCGCCGTTCCAGTCGCCCTTGACCGGCTTCGGGTCGAGGGTGGCGGAGACGTTGAAGTCCTCGGCGGTGCGGTAGAGCAGCCAGCGGGCGACCCACAGCTGGTCGGAGACCTCCAGCGGGGACAGCGGGCCGACCTGGAACTCCCACTGGCCGGGCATGACCTCGGCGTTGATGCCGGAGATGCCGAGACCGGCCTTGAGGCAGTTGTCGAGGTGCTTCTCGACGATCTCGCGGCCGAAGATCTCGTCGGAGCCGACACCGCAGTAGTAGCCGCCCTGCGCGGCCGGGAAGCCGCCCTCGGGGAAGCCGAGCGGACGGTGGCCCGCGAAGAAGGTGTACTCCTGCTCGATGCCGAAGATCGGCTCCTGCGAGGCGAAGCGCTCGGCCACCGGGCGCAGCGCGGCACGGGTGTTGGACGGGTGCGGCGTCATGTCGATGTTGAAGACCTCGCACAGCACGAGGACGTCGTCACCGCCGCGGATCGGGTCCGGGCAGGTGAAGACCGGCTTCAGCACGCGGTCGGAGGCGTGGCCCTCGGCCTGGTTCGTGCTCGAACCGTCGAAGCCCCAGATGGGCAGCTCCGCGCCGTCGGCCAGGATCCGCGTCTTCGAACGCAGCTTGGCGGTCGGCTCGGTGCCGTCTATCCAGATGTACTCAGCCTTGAACGTCACGGAAGCCATCCTTTGCGGGTGCTGCGAGGTCTATGCGCGCAGCTTGGCAAGACGCGATTTCCCATCCGTTGCCCCAATGTGAACCCCGTGTTACCGACGTTTTCCGTGCGTGAACAGCGTCACAGCCACGGGCCGCCCCGGCCTCCGGCGCCCTTGGCCTTACGGGTACGCGCCGCGACGGCGGCCGCGTGCCCCGCCACTCGTACCCCCGGGCGAGCTCGTCGTATACGGGGCCGCGCTCACGGGCCGCACCCCGGCCGGGCGGCACACTGGTACCCATGACGACTTCCGCGACCCCCCTGCGCATCGGGCTGCTCGGCACCGGACCGTGGGCCCGCAAGACCCACGCCCCCGCCCTCGCGGCCCACCCCGGCGCCGAGCTGAGCGGGGTGTGGGGCCGCCGCCCCGAGGCGGCGACCGCCCTCGCCGGCACCCACGGAGTCCCTGCCTTCAGCGGGGACGACGGCCTCGACGAACTGCTCGCCGTCAGCGACGCCGTCGCCGTGGCGCTGCCACCGGACGTACAGGCCCCGATCGCGGTCCGGGCGGCTGCCGCCGGATGCCACCTCCTGCTCGACAAGCCGGTCGCCACCACCGCGGCTGGCGCCCACGAGGTCGCCGGGGCCGCCGACCGGGCCGGCGTCGCCTCCGTCGTCTTCTGCACCCTGCGCTTCGCCCCCGCGACGGCCGCCTGGATCGCCGAACAGGCAGCGCTGGAAGGGTGGTTCACCGCGAGCGGCCAGTGGCTCGGCGCGCTCTACGCCCCCGGATCCACCAGCGAGTACGCAGCCTCCCCGTGGCGCCGCGACAAGGGCGGCCTCTGGGACGTGGGCCCGCACGTCCTCTCCGTGCTCCTCCCGGTCCTCGGCGACGTCACCGCACTGACCGCCGTCCGGGGCCCGTCCGACACCGCGCACCTGGTGCTCCGCCACACCTCCGGCGCCTCCAGCACCGCCACCCTCGGCCTCGCCGCCCCGGCCGGCGCGGCCGGCACCGGCATCGAACTCCGCGGTGAGCACGGCGTCGCCACCCTGCCCCGCTGGGGCGGCGCCCTGGACGCCTTCGCCGGAGCGGTCGACGCGCTGGCGGAAGCCGTACGCACCGGAGTACCGCACCCCTGCGACGTACGGTTCGGGGCGCGCCTGACCGAGCTGCTCGCGGAAGCGGAAGCGCAGCTGGGCCCGGCGGACCGCCCCTGAAACCCGGCGGACCGCGGGTCCCGGGTTCGGTCGCCGCCGCGCGCCGGGCGGCCGGGGAGGCCGGTGAGCCGCTCGACGCGGAACACCGCCCCGTCGGCCGCCTGACCGACATCGTGATTCCCCTCACGGAACACGTGAACTCGACGGCTGACTACCGGAGTCGGAGTGCGCCGCTCACTCCGTACGCCCCAACGCCTCCCGTACGGCCTCCTCCGAGCGCCCCACCACGGCCGTGCCGTCGTCCGCGGTGATGATCGGCCGCTGGATCAGCGCCGGTTCGGCGGAGAGCGCCCCGATCCAGCGGTCGCGTTCCGCCGCCTCCCGGGGCCAGTCGCCGATCCCCAGCTCCTTCGCCACGGCCTCCCCGGTCCGGGTGATGTCCCACGGCTCCAGCCCGAGCCGGTCCAGCACCGCCCGGATCTCGTCCGGCGTCGGCACGTCCTCCAGATACCTGCGCACGGTGTACGACGCCCCCTCCGCGTCCAGCAGCGAAACGGCGCTCCGGCACTTCGAGCAACGCGGATTGATCCAGATCTCCATGGGGCCGAGGATACGGCGGAAGCGGCCGGGAGGAGGCAGTGAAATCCCCTCTGGCCAGGGGCGATTGTCAGTGCGAGGCGGTAAAATGGAGGTAGTTCGTGAGGGTTCCACCACCGCGCCAGGAGGTTGCCGATGGCCGTTGCCGCAGTCACGACCAAGCCGCTCGACCCGACGCTCCACGACCCGCTCCGACCGATGCTCCCGTTCGCCGCGCCGACGCCCAAGAGGGCGCTGCCGCCGGGCCGCCCCCGGGAGTGGTACATCGCCCACAACCGCCGCCTGAAGGCCATGCGGCTGACGATCGCCCTGCTCGACTCGGGCGTCTACCAGCCCTCCAGCGCCAGCAACCACCGCATCCGCCGCGCCGCCGAGCGCCTCGGCATCCACCCGCCGTCCGACCTCACCTGCCGCATGGTCCGCACCTTGATCCGCTACGGCCGCTGACGGCTCCGTTCCACAGGAGGCCGTGCCCCGCAGCCCCCGCTCTCCGGGGGCGCGGGGCACGGTCGTCCGGCCGCCGGCCGGTTGTCGGCGGTGGCTGACAGACTCCCGGCATGTCACTCGCCACCCTGACCTTCGACAACTGGTGTGCCCTGGACGGGGCCACCGCGCACCACCGTGCCGAGGAGGCCGCCCGCCGGGTGGGCGGCACCCTGGCCGAGTGGGAGAGCGACCCGGCGCGGGGCCGGGTCCCGCACCGCGCCGTGATCGAACGGGGCGGACAGCGGTTCGCCCTGATACCCGGCGGCGAGGTACGCGTCGGATTCGACCTGGCCGCGTGGAGCCCGGGCCCCGAGCAACTCGCCTCCTACCGCGCGGAGTCCGTCGCGGGCGGCTTCGGTTTCGACGCCGACCTCTCCGTCCACCTGGCCCGGTTCCTGACCCCCCGCCGCACGGTCACCCTCCCCACCGTCCTCATGGCGGTGGAGGCCGAGCCGCTGCCCGACGTCCCCGCCGAGGTCCCCGGTCTGCTCGCCACCCGGGGCCTGCGCCCGCCCACCCCCGACGAGTGGGAGCACGCCTGCGGCGCCGGCGCCGAGACCCTGTTCCGCTGGGGCGACACGTATCCCTCCGACTGCTCGCCGTACGGCAGCGGGACCGGCCCGCACCGCCTGCCCAACGCCTTCGGCCTGCACATCGGCTACGACGTGTACGAGGCCGAGGTGACCGCCGACCCCGGCCACGTCCACGGCGGCGACGGCGGCGAGGCCGTCTGCGGCGGCTACGGCACCTTCCTCGGCTGGCTGCCCCTGGCCACCGCCAACCACAACCCGGGGATCGCGGAGTTCCTCCAGACACCCGACGGCGAGGACCTCTACGAGGACTTCTCCGTCCGGCCGGTCATCGAGCTGGGCTGAGGGGCCGCGTCCCTTCCGCGGCCGGGAGGCTGTCGAGGGCGACGCGGGCTCGTCGGCGGCGCACCCGGCCCGGCCTCCGGCCTGACGACGGCACTCCGACGAGACGCCCTACGGCCGTGCCCGCGTGGGCAGGGTGAGGATTTCGGCTCCGTCGTCGGTGATGGCGATGGTGTGCTCGGTGTGCGCGGTCCGGCAGCCCGTCGCGCTGCGCAGCGTCCAGCCGTCGGCGTCGGTGACGAGGGTGGCGGTGTCGGCCATGACCCAGGGCTCCAGGGCGAGAAGCAGTCCGGGGCGCAGCTTGTATCCGCGGCCGGGGCGTCCGGTGTTCGCGACATGCGGGTCCTGGTGCATGGTCGAGCCGATGCCGTGACCTCCGAACTCGGTGTTGACCGGATACCCCGCCTCGGTGAGGACCGTGCCGATGGCGTGGGAGAGGTCGCCGATGCGCGCCCCGGGCCTGGCGGCGGCGATGCCGGCGGCGAGTGCGCGCTCGGTCGTCTCGATCATCAGAGCGCTCTCCGCATGGCCGCCCTTGCCCACCAGGAAGCTGATCGCGGCGTCCGCGGCCACCCCGCCCTTGACCACGGCGAGGTCGAGAGTCAGCAGATCCCCGTCCGCCAGCGTGTAGTTGTACGGGCGCCCGTGGAGCACCGCGTCGTTGACGGCCGTGCAGATGTAGTGTCCGAACGGGCCGCGCCCGAAGGAGGGCGCGTAGTCGACGTAGCAGGACTGCGCTCCCGCCTCGATGATCATTTCCTTGGTCCACTGGTCGATGTCCAGCAGGTTCGTTCCGGCCGCGCTGCGCCGCTTCAGCGTGTGCAGGATGTTTCCGACCAGAGCGCCGGTCTCTCTCGCCCGCTCAAGCCGCGTGTAGTTGAGGATCTCGATCATGGGGGGACCTCTCACGTGCTGCTTCCAATAACTATACCGTTCTAACTTTACCGGTATGAGAATGGGTGCACGCTCAGGGGCCGCTGACCCCGCGGGGCGGAGCACGGACGGCGTCCTGGTGCCCCGCCCCGTCGGACCCGGGGCATTCGCCGGGGACGGTCCGGGACGCGTCAGGGGCCTCCCGGCGGCCGGAACCACGCAAGGCCAGACCGGACGAGGGCCGCCACCCGATGGTGGCGGCCCTCGTCGATCTGGCCTTGCGTCAGTGGATCAGCCGGGCGGCGCGTACGCGGAACTCACGTGCGCGCGGCGGCCCGGCCGCGCCCTTTAGAGGTCGAAGTACAGCTCGAACTCGTGCGGGTGCGGGCGCAGCTGGATCGGGGCGATCTCGTGGGTGCGCTTGTAGTCGATCCACGTCTCGATCAGGTCGGTGGTGAAGACACCGCCGGCCTGGAGGTACTCGTTGTCCTGCTCCAGCGCCTCGAGGACGGCCGGGAGCGAGGTCGGGACCTGCTGGACGTTGGCGTGCTCCTCGGGAGCCAGCTCGTACAGGTCCTTGTCGATCGGCTCGGCCGGCTCGATCTTGTTCTTGACACCGTCGAGGCCGGCCATCAGGAGCGCCGCGAACGCGAGGTACGGGTTCGAGGACGGGTCCGGGGCGCGGAACTCGACGCGCTTGGCCTTCGGGTTCGAGCCGGTGATCGGGATGCGCATCGCGGCGGAGCGGTTGCGCTGCGAGTACACCATGTTGACCGGGGCCTCGAAGCCGGGGACCAGGCGGTGGTACGAGTTCACCGTCGGGTTGGTGAAGGCCAGCAGCGACGGGGCGTGCTTGAGGATGCCGCCGATGTAGTAGCGGGCCATGTCCGACAGGCCCGCGTAACCCTGCTCGTCGTAGAAGAGCGGCGAGCCGCCCTGCCACAGCGACTGGTGCACGTGCATGCCCGAACCGTTGTCGCCGAAGATCGGCTTCGGCATGAAGGTGGCGGTCTTGCCGTTGCGCCAGGCGACGTTCTTCACGATGTACTTGAAGAGCATCAGGTCGTCGGCCGCGGCGAGCAGCGTGTTGAACTTGTAGTTGATCTCGGCCTGGCCGGCGGTGCCGACCTCGTGGTGCTGGCGCTCGACCTGGAGGCCGTTCTTGTCCAGCTCCAGGGAGATCTCGGCACGCAGGTCGGCGAAGTGGTCGACCGGCGGGGTCGGGAAGTAGCCGCCCTTGTAGCGGACCTTGTACCCGCGGTTGTTCTCGACCGCACCGGTGTTCCAGGCGCCGGCCTCGGAGTCGATGTGGTAGAAGCTCTCGTTCGCCGACGTCTGGAAGCGGACGTTGTCGAAGACGTAGAACTCGGCCTCGGGGCCGAAGTAGGCGGTGTCGGCGAAGCCGGTGGAGGCGAGGTACGCCTCGGCCTTCTTGGCCACGTTCCGCGGGTCACGGCTGTACTGCTCGCCGGTGATCGGGTCGTGGATGAAGAAGTTGATGTTGACCGTCTTGTCACGGCGGAAGGGGTCCACCCGGGCGGTCGACAGGTCGGCGCGGAGCGCCATGTCGGACTCGTGGATGGCCTGGAAGCCGCGGATCGACGAACCGTCGAAGGCGAGTTCCTCGGCCGGGTCGAAGCTCGCTGCCGGGATGGTGAAGTGCTGCATCACACCGGGCAGGTCGCAGAAGCGGACGTCGATGAACTTCACGTCGTTGTCCGCGACGTACTTCTGCACTTCGTCGGCGTTCTGGAACATCCAACTCCTCCTACTCCCGGCCCGGAGGGACGGGGTTGTAGCTCGTGTGTGTCGCCAGTGCGGTGGCGCACGTTGAGGGCGACCTTAGGCAGACGGGATTTCCCAAGCATGACCCATTTGTTTCGCCCAAGTTAACCGGGCGCGCGGTGGGGGACACCCCAACGCCTCATCCCGTGCCCCGGGCCGCAGGAAGCAAACCCGCTCGCAGTACCGTGGTCGGGTGGACAACAGGCAAGCAATCGGATCGTGGCTCTCCGGCCCCCAGGCCGCCGCCGAGGACATGGGCGTCGACTTCGGCTACCGGGGCAAGCGCCTCGGCCTGCCCGAGGAGGGCCCGGGGTCGGTGGCCCCGCTCGGCCGCCGCTTCGGAGCGATCTTCATCGACTGGGCGCTGTGCATGGTGATCGCATACGGGCTCATCGCTCGTGGTGACCAACAGGCCGCCGGCAACTGGGCGTTGCTCGTTTTCCTGGTCATGAGCCTCCTGACCGTCGGCACCCTCGGCTTCACTCCCGGCAAGCGTCTGCTGCGCCTGCGGGTCGTCTCCCAGGACGGCGGACGGTTCGGTCTGGTGCGCGTCCTCGTACGGAGCGTGCTGCTGCTCCTGGTGATCCCGGCTCTCATCTGGGACCGCGACGGACGCGGACTGCACGACCGGCTCTCCCGGTCCGTCCAGGTCCGCCTCTGACCCTCCGGGCGGCCCCGGCGGCACCCCGGTGGCGCCGGGGCCCCCGGACCGGTCCCGGCGGCCCCGGAAAAGGGACCCCGGGGCGTTCCGCCATCCGGACAACTGCATCCGTACGGTGACCCGGCCTGTTCACCATGTGGACCCCCGGGGGTGGGCGGAGCCGTGACCGGCCCCGTGGAGCCGGAACGCGCACCGGGACCGCGGCATCCGCACGCGAAGAGGGGCGGCCCCGACCGATCAGGTCGGGGCCGCCCCTCCGGTGTGAGGTGTGACGTCTGGGCGCGGACCGCACGATGCGGTGTGCCGCGCCCGCGCGGCGAGAGAAGTGGAGCCGGTAAAAGTGGAGCGAAGCGTCCCGCGAGGTGCCGGTCAGCGCATCTTTCCGCCGCGCGGCATGCGCATCCCCTTGGGCATGGGCCCCTTCGGGAGCGGCATATTGCTCATCAGGTCCCCCATGGCCCGCAGACGGTCGTTGGCCGCCGTGACCTGCGGTCCGCTGAGGATGCGCGGGAACTTCAGCATCTTGGTGCGCACCTTCTTCAGCGGCACCTGGCCCTCGCCGTCGCCCACGATGATGTCGTGCACGGGGACGTCGACGACGATGCGCGCCATCCGCTTCTTCTCGGCGGCCAGCAGGCTCTTCACCCGGTTGGGGTTGCCCTCGGCCACCAGCACGATGCCGGCCTTGCCGACCGCGCGGTGGACGACGTCCTGGCTGCGGTTCATCGCGACCGCCGGAGTGGTGGTCCAGCCGCGCCCGATCCGGTCCAGCACCGCTGCCGCGGCACCGGGCTGGCCCTCCATCTGACCGAAGGCCGCGGCCTCCGCGCGCCGTCCGAAGACGATCATCATCGCGAGGACGGCCAGTACGAAGCCCAGGATGCCCAGGTAGAGCGGGTGACCGATCGCGAAGCCGATCGCGAGGATCACGCCGAAGACGACGATTCCCAGCCCCGCGAGCACGAGGCCGATCTTCGGGTCCGACCGCCGGGTCATCTTGTAGGTCAGGGCGATCTGCTTGAGCCGCCCCGCGTTCTCGGCGCTGTCCGCGCCTTCAGTGTTTGCCTTCCTCGCCATGTACAGAAGTTTACGTGGCCGAGGAACGGTGCTCCGCAACGGCCTCCAGTACGTGCTGGGCCTCGACCCGGTCCTTGGCGCGTCGGCGGTCCTCCAGGACCGCGGTCCAGGCGTTGCGGCGGGCGGTGCGCTGGCCGCTGCTCAGCAGCAGCGACTCCACGGCGCGGAGAGCGTGGGTGACGGTCGGAAGGGTGTGGGCACGTACCGGCGCGGCCTGCATCGTGTGTTCCCTCTCGGGGCGGTCCGCGCGCGGCGCGGAACGGGGTGCGGGAAACGGGCGCGACAGCGGGTCCGGCCACTGGGGCCCGTGGACCCGGGGTCGCTGGTCTGGAACTGCTCCGGGGCCGGGATCACTGGCTCCGGGACCCGGGGTCACTGCTCTGGGACCAGGGTCACATCCCGGTGTTACCAGGGCATGACCGGTCGGTCAAACACCAATGAAACCTTGATGCGGGCCGTGCGCACGCCGGGGCGGCCCATACGCGTCCCCCACCTGCGGGGAGCGTACGGGCCGCCTCGTGCGGGCGATTACCGCCCGGTAATGCCTTGTGCTCGGATTCACACCGACGCGGTCCGCGCGACCGTTCCGGCGGTGGCCGCGTCGCGGGCCGCCATCGCCTGCTGGAAGAGGCGCCCGGCGCGGTACGAGGAGCGGACCAGCGGCCCCGACATCACGCCGGAGTACCCGATCGCGTCGGCCTCGTCCTTCAGCTCCACGAACTCCTGCGGCTTCACCCAGCGCTCGACGGGGTGGTGCCGGACGGAGGGGCGCAGGTACTGGGTGATCGTGATCAGCTCGCACCCGGCGTCGTGCAGGTCCTGGAGCGCCTCGCTGACCTCCTCGCGGGTCTCGCCCATGCCGAGGATCAGGTTCGACTTGGTCACCAGGCCGGCCTCGCGGGCCCGCGTGATGACCTCGAGCGAACGCTCGTACCGGAAGCCGGGGCGGATGCGCTTGAAGATCCGGGGGACCGTCTCGACGTTGTGCGCCAGCACCTCGGGGCGCGAGGAGAAGACCTCGGCCAGCTGCGCGGGCTCGGCGTTGAAGTCGGGGATCAGCAGCTCGACCTTGGTGCGGCCGGCCTCGCGGACGTCCGTCAGCGCGTGGATCTGGCGGACGGTCTCCGCGTACAGCCACGCGCCGCCGTCCTCCAGGTCGTCGCGGGCGACGCCGGTGATCGTGGCGTAGTTCAGGTCCATCGTGACGACGGACTCGCCGACCCTGCGGGGCTCGTCGCGGTCCAGCGCCTGCGGCTTGCCCGTGTCGATCTGGCAGAAGTCGCAGCGCCGGGTGCACTGGTCACCGCCGATGAGGAAGGTCGCCTCGCGGTCCTCCCAGCATTCGAAGATGTTGGGACAGCCCGCCTCCTGGCAGACCGTGTGCAGCCCCTCGCTCTTGACGAGCTTCTGCAGCTGGTTGTACTCGGGGCCCATCTTCGCCCGGGTTTTGATCCACTCGGGCTTGCGCTCGATGGGGGTCTGGCTGTTCCGGACCTCCAGGCGCAGCATCTTGCGCCCGTCGGGTGCGACAGCGGACACTCCGGCACTCCCCTTTGCTTTCACTGCATTGGATTCTTCGGCGAACACCAGGGTACGCCCGTCATTCGCACGGCCTTACGTCCGGCCAACCTGTGGCCGACGGGGGCTATTCCCCGTACGGCCGAAGCAGGCGGGCGGTGCACGTCCCCGGGGGCCGTACGGCGGCCCCCGGATCGCCGCCGGTCAGGCGGTCGCGGGAGCGGCCGCCACCTCGCGAGGCGCGAGCTCGGCGTTCTCCAGGACGTCGCGCAGGTGCTTCTCGACGACCGGGAGGACCTCCGCGATCGTGAGGTCGCGCCCCAGCTCGTACGCGAGCGAGGTCACGCCCGCGTCGCGGATGCCGCACGGCACGATCCGGTCGAAGGAGGTGTTGTCGGGGTTCACGTTCAGCGCGAAGCCGTGCATCGTGACGCCCTTGGCGACCCGGATGCCGATGGCGGCCAGCTTGCGGTCCTCGCGGCGCTGCCCGGCGTTGGAGGGCGCGTACTCGGGGCCGTTGAGCCGCGGGTCGAACTCCTCGTCGGTCAGCCGCGGGTCGAAGTCGAGCGACAGACCGCCGAGCGAAGGCCGCCGGTCGACCGGATCGCCCAGCACCCAGACCCCGCTGCGCCCCTCGACCCGGCTGGTCGCCACGCCGAACTCGGCGGCGGCGCGGATCAGCGCCTCCTCCAGCCGGCGCACGTGCGCCACGACGTCGACCGGGCGCGGCAGCTTCTGGATCGGGTAGCCGACGAGCTGGCCCGGACCGTGCCAGGTGATCTTGCCGCCGCGGTCCACGTCGATGACCGGGGTGCCGTCCAGGGGCCGCTCGCTGTCGGTGGTGCGCCGCCCCGCCGTGTAGACGGACCGGTGCTCCAGCAGCAGGCAGGTGTCGGGGACGGTCTCCTCGAACCGTGCGGCGTGCAGCTCGCGCTGCTTCTGCCAGGCCTCCGTGTACTCGACGGCCTCCGGGCCGAAACCCAGCCGGACAAATCGCAGCTCGCTCACGGCGATGCCTCCCTACTCGTGGTGACGGGGAGCCCGGAGGGGTGCCTCCCGCCCGTCGTCACCGTGCACGGAGCGCGGTCACCGTGCACACTGATCGCGCCCGAATCACTGTACGACCGTCCGGGACCGGGCCGTCCGGCAGGTCATTTCGTCAGCGTGATCGGTACTCCTCACACGATCGGATGAACGTGGAGCGAACGCCGCCGGGGCCGCTCCGGGGACCGCTAAATTCGCGCCGTTCCCCAAGGGCTGCCACGCCCGGCCCAGGCAAGGCAGGAGACCGCACCGCAGATGTCGGAACGACCCCCGCAGCGCACCCCGCACCCCCCGAACCGCAGACTCGCCGCACTCATCGCGGAGGCCGGCTTCTCCCATGCGGGCCTGGCCCGACGGGTGGACCAGCTGGGGCTGGAGCACGGCCTCGACCTGCGGTACGACAAGACCTCGGTGACCCGCTGGCTGCGCGGCCAGCAGCCGCGCGGAACCACCCCCGCCCTGATCGCCGAGGTCTTCACCCGGCGCCTCGGCCGCAGGCTCACCGCCCAGGACCTCGGCCTGGACGCCTGCGCGCCCGTCTACGCCGGCCTGGAGTTCGCCTCGACCCCGGCCGAGGCCGTCGACATCGTCAGTGGTCTCTGGCGCAAGGACTCGGGCAACCAGGCCGACCTCCGCAAGATCGCCTTCACCCCGGCCGGCCTGGTGGTGCCGAGCAGGGACTGGCTGATCGGCCAGGCCGACGAGTCGGTCTCCCGGGGCGACCACCCGGCTCCGGCCGCAGGCTCCGCCGGGGGCCAGGGCCCGCACGGCGGGGGTGCCCTGCCGGGACGCCCCGGAGCCGCCCCCGCCACCGGCCCGCTCCGGGACGCGCGGGCACACACCCGGGCGGGCACCCTGCCAGGACCGGGCGGCGCCGCGGGCCCCGGACCCGGTACGCCCGGAGCCCAGGGCTCCGGGAACCCCGCCGGGGGCGCCTGGATCGGTGGCCAGCGCCCCGCCCCGGGCCACGCGCATGCCCCCGGCCGCCCTCACGCACCCGGCCCGGACGGGATCACGGGTACGGCCCCCGCCGGAGCCCCCCGCCCCGCGGTGCCCCGCCAGCGGCAGACCGAGCGCGCGTCCGGCCAGCGCGTCGGCGACGGTGACGTGGCGGCCCTGCGCTCGGTCGGCGAACTCTTCCGCTCGCTCGACCACGCCTACGGCGGCGGACACGCCCGCCAGGCCCTGATCCGGTACCTGGAACACGAGACCGAGCCCATGCTCCGGGGCAGCTACACCGAGACGACCGGCCGCCGGCTCTTCGCGGCGGCGGCCGACCTGACCCGGCTGGCCGGCTGGACCTCGTACGACATCGCCGCGCACGGACTGGCCCAGCGGTACTTCGTCCAGGCCCTGCGGCTCGCCCAGGCCGCCGGGGACCGGGCGTACGGCAGCTACGTGCTGATCACGATGAGCCGGCAGGCGGTCTACCTCGGGCACGGCCGCGAGGCCGTCCAGCTCGCCCGGGTCGCCCAGCAGGGGGTGGGCTCCGCCGCACCCCCTGCCGTCCAGGCGCTGCTGCACGCGGTGGAGGCCCGTGGGCACGGCGTGCTCGGGGACGCGCGGGCGTGCGCCGTCTCGCTGGCGCGCGCCGAACGCGCCCTGGAGGCCGCCCGCCCCGGCGACGAGGCGCCGCACTGGGCCCGCAACTTCGACGAGGCCCAGCTCGCCGACGAGTTCGCGCACTGCCACCGGGACCTCCAGCAGTACCGGGCCGCCGCTCTGCACGCGGAGCGCTCGCTCCAGTTGCGCGCCCCCGCGTACGCCCGGAGCAGGCTCTTCTGCCGGGTCGTCCTCGCCTCGGCCCGGCTCGGGCTCGGCGAACTCGACCAGGCGTGCCTGCTGGGCGCCGAGGCGGCCCAGCAGGCACGGGAGATGCGGTCGGTCCGGGCGACGGAGTACGTGCGCGAGTTCGAGCGCAAGCTGGAGCCCTACCGCGACGCGGCGGCCGTGCGCGGGTACCGCGAGCAGATCGCGGCCCTCGGCTGAGGGACGCGACCCGGCCCCAGCCGGACGGGGGAGGTGCTCAGGCGGCCCCCGACAGCGTCGTTCCCGGCTCCGGCAGGAACCCGGAACCCGCCCGGAGATCGGCGAGGATCGCCTCCGCCGCACGCCGCCCCGAGTGCAGGGCGCCCCGCAGGGTGCTGGTGTCCCGGTGGTCGCCGCACACGTACAGCCCGGCGAGCACCCGCACCGGGCGGCTCGGATCGTGCGGCGGGGTCATCACCGGGACCGCCTCGGCGGTGTGGTGGGTGGCCAGCAGCTCCCAGTCGTCCGTGGGCGTCCCGTACAGCGCCGCAAGATGACCGCGCACCGCACGGTCCAGACCGGGCGGCGGGGTGCCGAGCACCGCCGAGGTGATCAGCGCGCGGCCCCGCGGCGCACGGGTGGGATCGATCTCGCTCATCACCGCCGAGTACGCCACCGGACCCGCCCCGCCCGCCTCCAGCACCAGCGAGGCGCCGGTCCGGGGAGCCTCCGGGGCCGTGTGGTGGACCACCGTCACCGGGTGGAATCCGGGCACCCGCAGACCGGGCAGCAGCTCGGCGGCGGCCCCCGCTCCGGTGGCCACCAGCAGCGCACGGCAGCTCAGCTCGCCGTGCTCCTTGGTGCGCACGGACGTGGTGTCGGCGGCCGTCACCTGGACGTTCGTCCGTACGGTGTCCGGCGGCAGCGTGGACGCGAGCAGCTCGGGCAGCGCCGCCGAACCGCCCTCGGGAACCCGGAGCAGGCCGCGCGCCCAGTCGCGCAGGACCAGTTCCGCGATCCGGCTCGACACCCGCAGCTCCGGATCGCTCAGCAGGGCGGCGAGCAGCGGCCGGAGGAAACCGTCGACGGTACGGGACGGCAGCCCGCGCGCCGCGAGGGCCGCCTCCGCCGCCCGGTCGGGCTTGGCCATGATGCGGGCCGTGGAGGTGTTGGCCAGCCGCGCCAGCGACGCCCCGAGCCGGGCGCGGTCGAGGGCCTCGCCGACCGCCCCGCCCCGGCCCGCCGGAGTGGCCCGGTCGCCGCCCACAGGGGCGCTCGAACGGGCGCGCACGGGTCTGAACGCGCCCCTGGTGCTTCGTATGCCACCGGCGCGATAGCGGCGTCCGGCGTTGTGGACCACGACCGCCGGATCGAACGCGCGGAGCACCAGGGGCGCCAGCCCCGGGATGTCCCCGAACTCCTCCGGCACGCTGCCGAGCAGCGGACCGAGACGGTCCAGCCGGAACCCGTCCACCTCGTCCGTGGCCAGTCTGCCGCCGACGCGCGGTGTCGCCTCCAGCACGCTGACGCTCACCCCCGCCCGTACGAGAAGGTGAGCGGCTGACAGGCCGGCTGTACCGGCTCCGATGATGACCACGTCCGCGTGGTGTGCAGGCTTGCGCACATGCCCTCCCCGAGTCGTGCGAGCGGTGGGAGGCTCATGCCCCCGACTGACTCCCGGAATGCCCGAGTTCGCCAAAGAGGCTAGGAGGATGGCCGATACCTGGACAGTGGCCCGCGCGAACACACCGGTGCACGGGGTCGCACGGGCCCTGCGCACGGGATCTGCGCATGTGCCCTGGGCACGGGCCCCGGGTACGGGCTCTGCGCACCGGCCCCGTACGAGGGTCCTCCGGGCGCCGGGAGGCCTCAGCCCAGGGCCGCGCGGATCGCGCTGTCGACGCCGGGGAAGGCGAAGGTGAAGCCCGAGTCCAGCAGCTTGCGCGGGACCACCCGCTGGCTGCCCAGCACGTCCTCGGCGAAGTCGCCCAGCGCGAGGCGGAGCGCCGGGGCGGGGGCCGTGAAGAGGGTGGGCCGGTGCAGCACCCGCCCCATCGCCGCCGTCACCTCCGCGTTGGTGACCGGATCGGGCGCGGTGAGGTTCACCGGCCCGGACAGGGCGTCCGTGGCGAGCAGATGGCGCAGACCGGCGATGTGGTCGTGCAGCGCGATGAAGCTCCAGTACTGGCGGCCGTTGCCGAGCCGCCCGCCCAGCCCGGCCTTGAACAGCGGGAAGAGCCTGCCCCAGGCGCCGCCGCCCGAGGCGACGACCAGCCCCGTGCGCGCGTGCACCGTCCGGATGCCGGCCTCCTCGGCGGGCGCCGTGGCGGCCTCCCACTCCTCGCACACCGAGGGCAGGAACCCCTCGCCGGGCGGGGCGCCCTCGTCGACCACGCGGTCACCGGTGTCGCCGTAGTAGCCGATCGCGGAACCCGAGACCAGAACCTTCGGCGGGGTGTCCAGGGAGGCGAGGGCCTCCGCCACCGCCGCGGTGCCCAGCACCCGGCTGTCCCGGATCTCCTTCTTGTACGCCTCGGTCCACCGGTGGTCGCCGACCCCGGCACCCGCCAGGTGGACCACCGCGTCACAGCCGACCAGCCCGGCCGCGTCGACGTACCCCCGGTGCGGGTCCCACCGGACCTCGTCACCCGCCTCCGCGGGCCGCCGCACCAGGCGGGCGACCTCGTGCCCGTCGGCCCGCAGCGAGCGCACGAGCGCCGCTCCGATGAGTCCGGTCGATCCGGTGACGGCGATACGGGAGCGCTCCATGGGCCCATCCTGCCCCATGGATGCCGCCCGTGGATCATTCCGGACACGGCATGGCACAGTGACGCCCATGTCCGCGCTCCGCCTTCACGCCATACGCCCCGCGCTCCCCTCCGACGAGACCGCGCTCGCCGCGCTCGACCGGGAGACCTGGTCCACCCTGCACGCCGTGCAGCCCCGCCCGCAGCCGCCGTACCCGCCGTTCTTCGACGAGCGCCACTCACCCCGCGACATCCTCGTCGCCGAAACGGTGCCGGAGACCGCCCCGGTGGGCGAACGCGTCGCCCACGGGGCCCTGTACATGGCCGGATACCTCCGCCTGGTCGCGCCCACCCCGCTCGCCTGCCACCAGCACGTCCGGCAGATCCAGGGCCTCGCCGTCGGCGGACGGGCGCGCGGGCTGGGCATCGGGCGGGCACTGCTGCGCGCCGCGTTCACCGAGGCGCGCCGCCAGGGCGCCAACCGGATCACCCTGCGCGTCCTCGGCCACAACACGCCGGCCCGCGCCCTCTACGCCTCCGAGGGGTTCGCCGTGGAGGGCGTGCTGCCGGGCGAGTTCTTCCTGAACGGCGGGTACGTCGACGACGTGCTGATGGGGCGCGCCCTCTGAGGATCGCGGTGACCGGCTACAGGTGACGCGTGAAGCCGCTCAGCCCTCGCCGAACCGCTCCCAGAGCGCCGGCAGCCGCGCCGCCAGCACCTCGTCGTTCTCGAACGAGAACGGCACCCCGGCCGGTTCACGGGCCTGCGGGGGCAGCCCCAGGTCGGGCGAGACGACACCGGTGAGCTGCTCGTACGCCTCGTCGGCCGCGTAGCCCAGTTCCTCGCCGTCCCCGTCGACCTCCTCGTCGAAGTCGTCCAGCAGCTCCGCCAGATCGTCCGGGTCCTGCAGCGCGCCCTCGAACACCTCCCGGCCCTGGCCGATCAGCCAGCACCGGAAGTAGTCGAAGGCGTCGTCGCTCGCGCCGCCGAGCAGCAGGGCGGCGGCGCCCCACAGGTCCCAGCGGTACGCGCGGTGGTAGCGGGCCTCGAAGTGCCGGGCGAAGTCGAGCACGGTCTCGGGGTCCAGCCGCACCAGCCGTTCCACGAGCAGCTCGGCGTGCTCCTCGGGGTCGCCCTCGGCGGCCTCGCGGGTGCTGTCGATGAGCTCCCAGAACTCCGTCTCGTCCATCACGGGTCCAGCATCGGCCGAGGGGGCGGCCCCCGCCACGCGGAGCCGCCGGGCCCCCGCCTACCCGTAGAGGCCGTGCATCCGGCCCGCCGCCTCGCGGAAGCGCGCGCGCAGCGCGGCCGGTGCCAGCACCTCCACCTCGGCGCCCAGCGCCAGCAGCTGCTCGTACGCCACCTCCGGTGACTCCACCGGCAGGGTGACCGTCCACCGCCCCTCCCCGTCCGGCGGTCCGGCGGCGGCCAGCGCCTCCTCGGCGGCGGCCCGGTCGACCAGGTGCGGGAGCCGCCGAGCGCCCGCACCGGAGATCCGTACGGTCACCTCGGTACGGAGCAGGGAGCGGGCGAACCGCGCGGAGCGGGCGGCCCAGAACCCGGCCAGGTCGAAACCGGCGTCCCGCTCGAACCGCCCGCCGTCCGGGTCGACCGAGACGAACCGGTCGACCCGGTACACCCGGAAGCCGGCCCGGGCGGAAGGAGCGTCGGCGGAGTCCGCGACCCGGGCGCAGAGGTACCAGACGCCCGCCTTCAGCACGAGCCCGTACGGCAGGAGGGCCCGGTCCACCTCGGCACCGTCGCGGAGGTAGCGCGCCCGGACCGTCAGGTCGTCGCGGACGGCCTCCGCGACGACGGGCAGCAGTGCGGGCGCGACCGGCTCCTGGAACCAGCCCGGGGCGTCCAGGTGGAAGCGCCGGGCCACGGTGTCCGGGGTGTCCCGCAGCGACGGCGTCAGGGCGGCGGCCACCTTGAGGCGGGCGGCGGACGCGGCGTCCTGGAGCCCCAGGTCGCGCAGGGCGGTGGGCAGCCCGGAGAGGAACAGCGCTTCGGCCTCGCCCCGGGCGAGACCGGTGAGGCGGGTGCGGTAGCCGTCGACGAGGTGGTAGCCGCCGGTACGGCCGCGCTCCGCGTACACCGGGACACCCGCCTCGGAGAGGGCGGCCGCGTCCCGCGCGACGGTCCGCTCCGACACCTCCAGCTCCGCCGCCAGCTCCGCGGCGGTCATCCCGGGACGGGACTGGAGGAGCAGCACCATGGTGATCAGTCGGGCCGCGCGCATAGCTCCATTCTCGTCGATGCGAGAGGGCCGCGGGGCAGACGGAGAACGCCGTGGGTCTCCGGAATTCCGGAGACCCACGGCGTTCAGGGCCGGGTGTCAGGCGTACGGATCAGAGTCCGTAGCGCTCCCGCGCCTCCTTGATCGCGGAAGCCGGGATCTCGCCGCGCTTGGCGAGCTGGGCCAGGGCCGCCACGACGACCGACTGCGCGTCGACACCGAAGTGGCGGCGGGCGGCGTCACGGGTGTCGGAGAGGCCGAAGCCGTCCGTACCGAGCGAGGACCAGTCCTGCTCCACCCACTGGCTGATCTGGTCCGGAACCTGGCGCATCCAGTCGCTGACCGCGAGCACCGGGCCGGGGGCGCCGGCGAGCGCCTGCGTCACGTACGGCACCCGCTCCTCGCCCCGGAGCAGCGCGGCGTCGGCCTCCAGCGCGTCGCGGCGCAGCTCGCCCCACGAGGTGGCGGACCACACGTCGGCGGTGACGCCCCAGTCGGCGGCCAGCAGCTCCTGGGCCTCCAGGGCCCAGTGGATGGCGGTACCGGAGGCCAGCAGCTGCAGGCGCGGCGCGTCGGCCTTGGCCGGCGTGCCCTCCTTGAAGCGGTACAGGCCCTTGACGATGCCCTCCTCGATGCCTTCCGGCATCGCGGGCTGCGGCTTCGGCTCGTTGTAGACCGTCAGGTAGTAGAAGACGTTGGAGTCCTCGCCCTCGACGGGCTCGCCGTACATCCGGCGGAGACCCTCCTTGACGATCACCGCGATCTCGTACGCGAAGGCCGGGTCGTAGTTGAGCGACGCCGGGTTCGTGGCCGCGATCAGGTGCGAGTGGCCGTCCGCGTGCTGGAGGCCCTCACCCGTCAGGGTCGTACGGCCGGCCGTGGCGCCGACGATGAAGCCCTTGCCGAGCTGGTCGGCGAGCTGCCACATCTGGTCGCCGGTCCGCTGCCAGCCGAACATCGAGTAGAAGATGTAGAACGGGATCATCGTCTCGCCGTGCGTCGCGTACGACGTGGACGCGGCGATGAAGTCCGCCATGGAGCCGGCCTCGGTGATCCCCTCGTTGAGGATCTGGCCGTCCTTGGCTTCCTTGTAGTACATCAGCTGGTCGCGGTCGACCGGCTCGTACGTCTGGCCCAGCGGCGAGTAGATGCCGGCCGACGGGAAGAGCGACTCCATACCGAAGGTGCGGGCCTCGTCCGGGACGATCGGAACCCAGCGCTTGCCGGTCTCCTTGTCGCGCATCAGGTCCTTGGCGAGGCGGACGAAGGCCATGGTGGTGGCCATCTCCTGCTTGCCGGAACCCTTCTTCAGCGCGGCGAACGCGCGCTCCTCGGGCTGCGGCAGGGCCGCGGCGTGCACCCGGCGGGCGGGGGCGGGGCCACCGAGGGCCGCGCGGCGCTCCTGGAGGTAGCGGACCTCGGGGGAGTCGGCGCCGGGGTGACCGTAGGGCACCACACCGCTCTCGAATGCGCTGTCCGGGATCGGCAGGCCGAGCAGCTCGCGCATGTCCTTGAACTCGTCCAGGGACAGCTTCTTCATCTGGTGGTTGGCGTTCTTGGACTCGAAGCCCTTGCCGAGCGTGAAGCCCTTCACCGTCTGGGCGAGGATCACGGTCGGGCCGCCCTTGTGCTCCAGGGCCGCCTTGTACGCCGCGTAGACCTTGCGGGCCTCGTGGCCGCCGCGCGAGGTGTAGAAGCACTCGGCGATCTTCGCGTCGGTGAGCAGCTTCGCCAGCTCGGCGAGCGCGGGCTCGGCGCCGAAGAAGTGCTCACGGATGTACGCGACGTCACGGGTGGCGTACGTCTGGAACTGCGCGTCCGGGACCTCGCGGAGGCGGCGGACCAGCGCACCGGTGGTGTCGAGCTGGAACAGCTCGTCCCACGCGTTGCCCCAGAGCGTCTTGACGACGTTCCAGCCGGCCCCGCGGAAGGCGCCTTCCAGCTCCTGGACCACGCGGAAGTTGGCGCGGACCGGGCCGTCGAGGCGCTGCAGGTTGCAGTTGATGACGAAGGTCAGGTTGTCGAGACCCTCACGGGCGGCGAGCGCCAGGGCGGCCGTCGACTCGGGCTCGTCCATCTCGCCGTCGCCCAGGAAGGCCCAGACGTGCGAGTTCGACGTGTCCTTGATGTTGCGGTTGGCCAGGTAGCGGTTGAAGCGCGCCTGGTAGATCGCCGACAGCGGGCCGAGGCCCATCGACACGGTGGGGAACTCCCACAGCCAGGGCAGACGCCGCGGGTGCGGGTAGGACGGCAGGCCGTCGCCGCCCGACTCCTGGCGGAAGTTGTCGAGCTGCTGCTCGCTCAGCCGGCCGTCGAGGAAGGCGCGGGCGTAGATGCCGGGGGAGGCGTGGCCCTGGATGTAGAGCTGGTCACCGGAGCCGTCCCCCTCCTTGCCGCGGAAGAAGTGGTTGAAGCCCGTCTCGTACAGCCAGGCCGCCGAGGCGAACGTGGCGATGTGGCCGCCGACGCCGTACTTCGCCCCGCGGGTCACCATGGCCGCCGCGTTCCAGCGGTTCCACGCGGTGATGCGGGATTCCATCTCCAGGTCGCCGTCGAACTCGGGCTCGGCGGCGGTCGGGATGGAGTTGACGTAGTCGGTCTCCAGCAGCTTGGGCAGCGCGAGACCGGCGCCTTCGGCGTGTTCGAGCGAACGCCTCATCAGGTACGCGGCGCGATGCGGCCCCGCGGCCTTGGTCACGGCGTCCAGAGAGGCCGCCCATTCGGCGGTCTCTTCGGGGTCGCGGTCCGGGAACTGGTCGAGTTCGCTCGGACGCTTTCCTACGGGGTCGGTCATGATCGCCGCCTTCCGGAGTGGGAGGGGGTGGAGAAGTCCCTGGCTGGCAGGACAGGGCGACGGGCCGGTGGGCCCGCCGAGAACTGTAAATCCCTGATCGATGATCGATCAAAGGGTTGAAAGGGAAAACTTCTCGATATGAAGAAAATGGCATGGGGTGCCGCCAAATGGGGCACGGAGTGACGGGATTAATCGGTGCAAAACGGCCACCATTCGCTCGAAAGAGCGACGGCGGTGACAGATGGGAAACGTGACGGCAATGCGGGCGTGAGAAATAACAAGTACGGCTCCGGCCGTAGAGCACCGGGGTGAGCGGTACGGACGACCCCCGCGGCCGTCTCCCGGGCGTGCGGGCAAGGGCCTCGGGCACCCGGGCAAGGGTCCTCGGGCACCCGGGCAAGGCCCCTAGGCGCGCGGTGCGCAGCCCAGCACGTGCGCCTTGACCAGTGAACCGATCTGCGGGTCCTGCCGCAGGAACGCGTCGATGAGCGCCTCGTGCTCCTCCGCGTACGACTTCTGCACCGTGCCCAGCCACCGGATCGACAGGGCCGTGAACACCTCGATGCCCAGCCCCTCCCAGGTGTGCAGCAGTACCGCGTTTCCGGCCGCCCGCACCAGCTCCCGGTGGAAGCCCACCGTGTGGCGCACCTGCGCCTCCCCGTCGGCCGCCCGGTCGGCCTCGTAGAGGGCCGTCACGTGCGGCTGGAGGGCCGAGCAGTCACTGCCGAGGGCGGGGGCCGCCAGCTCCGCCGCGATCTGCTCCAGGCCCGCGCGCACGGGATAGCTCTCCTCCAGGTCGGCGGCGGTGAGGTTGCGGACCCGGACGCCCTTGTTGGGCGCCGACTCGATCAGCCGCAGCGTCTCCAGCTCGCGCAGCGCCTCGCGCACCGGCGTCTGGCTGACCTCCAGCTCGGTGGCGATCCGCCGCTCCACGATCCGCTCGCCCGGCTTCCAGCGCCCGCTGACTATCCCGTCCACGATGTGCTCGCGGATCTGCTCGCGCAGCGAGTGGACGACGGGCGGGGTCATGAGGTGCTCCTTCGGGCGAACCGGTGCCGCGGGGACCGGCCACGGTCGCTGAGGCCCGTGGTGTTGACCGGCAGTGACCGCCGGATACCCCCTAGACAATACGGCGGCGCCCCCGCCCGGGAGGTGGTCCGGACGGGGGCGCCGCTGGTGAGGCTCGTTACAGCGGGGTCGTTCAGAGGCCGAGCTCGACCTCGAACTCGCCGGCCTCCAGGATCGCCTTGACCGAGGTGAGGTAACGGGCGGCGTCCGCGCCGTCCACCAGACGGTGGTCGTAGGAGAGCGACAGGTACGTCATGTCACGGATGCCGATGACGGTGCCCTCGGCGGTCTCGATGACGGCCGGGCGCTTCACCGTGGCACCGATGCCCAGGATGGCGGCCTGGTTCGGGGGCACGATGACGGTGTCGAACAGCGCACCGCGCGAACCGGTGTTGCTGATGGTGAAGGTGGCACCCGACATGTCGTCCGGGGTGAGGCCGCCACCGCGGGCCTTGCCGGCCAGCTCGGCGGTCTTCTTCGAGATGCCGGCGATGTTCAGGTCGCCCGCACCCTTGATGACCGGGGTCATCAGACCCTTCTCGGCGTCCACGGCGATGCCGATGTTCTCCGAGTCGAAGTACGTGATGGTGCCCTCGTCCTCGTTGATCCGGGCGTTGATGACCGGGTGGGCCTTCAGCGCCTGGGCCGCCGCCTTCACGAAGAACGGCATCGGGGACAGCTTGACGCCCTCGCGGGCGGCGAACGCGGCCTTCGCCTGGTTGCGCAGCTTCATCAGCTTGGTGATGTCGACCTCGACGACCGAGGTCAGCTGGGCCTGCGAGTGCAGCGCCTTCATCATGTTCTCGCCGATGACCTTGCGCATGCGGGTCATCTTGACGGTCTGACCGCGCAGCGGCGACGCCTCCAGCTTCGGCGCCTTGGAGGCGGCCGGAGCGGCGGCGGCAGCGGGGGCCGGAGCGGCTGCGGCGGCCTTGGCGGCCTCCGCGGCGGCCACGACGTCCTGCTTGCGGATGCGGCCACCGACGCCGGTGCCCTTCACCGCGCCCAGGTCGACGCCGTTCTCCGAAGCGAGCTTGCGGACCAGCGGCGTGACGTACGCGCCGTCGTCACCGGAGGCCGCGACCGGGGTGACCGGGGCCGGAGCGGCGACCGGAGCCGGGGCGGCGGCCGGAGCCGGAGCCGGGGCGGCGGCCACGGGCGCCGGAGCGGCGGGGGCCGGGGCGGGAGCAGCCGGGGCGGCCGGAGCAGCAGCCGGAGCCGGGGCGGCCGGGGCCGGAGCGACGGGAGCCGGCGCGGGAGCGGCGGCGGCCGGGGCGGCGGCCGGGGCCGGGGCCGGGGCGGCGGCCGGAGCAGCGCCCTTGGCACCGATGACGGCGAGCTTGGCGCCGACCTCGGCGGTCTCGTCCTCACCGACGACGATCTCCAGCAGCACGCCGGAGACCGGGGCCGGGATCTCGGTGTCGACCTTGTCCGTGGAGACCTCGAGCAGGGGCTCGTCCTCCGTGACCTCCTCGCCGACCTCCTTCAGCCAGCGGGTGACGGTGCCCTCGGTGACGCTCTCGCCGAGCGCCGGCAGGGTGACGTCGGTGCCCTCGGCGGAGGACGCGCCGGCGGTGGCCTCGGCGGTCGGGGCCGGGGCGGGGGCCTCGGTCTCGGTCGACGGGGCGGTCGGGGCCTCGGTGGCGGGCGCGGCGGCCTCGGCCGGAGCGGCGGCCTCGGCCGGAGCCGCGGCGGGGGCGCCGGAGCCGTCGTCGATGACGGCCAGCTCGGCGCCGACCTCGACGGTCTCGTCCTCGGCGACCTTGATGGAGGCCAGGACGCCGGAGACGGGGGAGGGGATCTCGGTGTCGACCTTGTCGGTCGAGACCTCGAGCAACGGCTCGTCAGCCTCGACGCGCTCGCCCTCGGCCTTCAGCCAACGGGTGACAGTGCCCTCGGTGACGCTCTCGCCGAGCGCCGGAAGGGTTACGGAAACCGACATGGTTTCGGTTGCTCCTTACGAATTGCGGAAGTGGTCGGTCGTCGCCCGGGACTGGATCAGTCGTGGGAGTGGAGCGGCTTGCCGGCCAGCGCGAGGTGGGCCTCGCCCATGGCCTCGTTCTGGGTCGGGTGGGCGTGGATGAGCTGCGCGACCTCGGCCGGCAGCGCCTCCCAGTTGTAGATCAGCTGAGCTTCGCCGACCTGCTCGCCCATGCGGTCGCCGACCATGTGGACGCCGACCACGGCACCGTCCTTGACCTGGACGAGCTTGATCTCGCCCGCGGTCTTCAGGATCTTGCTCTTGCCGTTGCCCGCCAGGTTGTACTTGAGGGCGACGACCTTGTCCGCGCCGTAGATCTCCTTGGCCTTGGCCTCGGAGATGCCGACGGAGGCGACCTCGGGGTGGCAGTACGTCACCTTGGGCACACCGTCGTAGTCGATCGGGACGACCTTCAGGCCGGCCAGCCGCTCCGCGACGAGGATGCCCTCGGCGAAGCCGACGTGCGCGAGCTGGAGGGTCGGGGCGAGGTCGCCCACGGCCGAGATCGTGGGCACGTTGGTCTGCATGTACTCGTCGACGAGGACGTAGCCGCGGTCCATCGCGACGCCGGCCTCCTCGTAACCGAGACCCTGCGACACCGGGCCGCGGCCGATCGCGACCAGCAGCACCTCGGCCTCGAAGGTCTTGCCGTCGGCGAGGGTCACACGGACGCCGTCCTGCGTGTACTCGGCCTTGTCGAAGAAGGTACCGAGGTTGAACTTGATGCCGCGCTTGCGGAACGCGCGCTCCAGAAGCTTCGAGCTGTTCTCGTCCTCGACCGGGACCAGGTGCTTCAGACCCTCGACGATGGTCACGTCGGTGCCGAAGGACTTCCACGCCGAGGCGAACTCGACGCCGATGACGCCGCCGCCGAGCACGATGGCCGACTTCGGGACACGGTCCAGCTTCAGCGCGTGGTCCGAGGAGATGATCCGGTTGCCGTCGATCTCCAGGCCCGGCAGCGAGCGCGGCACGGAGCCGGTCGCCAGCACGATGTGGCGGCCCTGGATGCGCTCGCCGTTCACGTCCACCGAGGTCGGGGACGACAGGCGGCCCTCACCCTCGACGTAGTGCACCTTGCGCGAGGCGATGAGACCCTGCAGGCCCTTGTACAGGCCGGAGATCACTTCGTCCTTGTACTTGTGGACGGCCTCGATGTCGATGCCCTCGAAGGTGGCCTTGACACCGAACTGCTCGGCCTCGCGCGCCTGGTCGGCGATCTCGCCGGCGTGCAGCAGCGCCTTGGTCGGGATGCAGCCGTTGTGCAGGCAGGTACCGCCGACCTTGCCCTTCTCGATCAGGGCGACGTCCAGGCCCAGCTGCGCTCCGCGCAGGGCCGCGGCGTAACCGCCACTGCCACCGCCGAGGATCACTAGGTCGAAAACGGTGCTGGCGTCGTTCGCCACGTCACGTCCTCCATGCATGTGCGCCGTACGCCGGGCCCCGTGGGGTGTGACCGGCCGGTCGGCTGGTGTTCGGCCGCTTGAGTCGTTCGGCCCTGTGGTGGGGGCCCTGTCCTGCCGAGAACCCATCTTCGCACTTGTTGACCGCAGACGGGACGCGGGGCCCGGTCCGGACCGGGCCCCGCAGGCCCCGCCACGGGTCGCTTCCGCGTAGAAACGTATGGATTCAGCCGAGTTCGTCCAGAGCGAAACCCGCCCTGGCCCCGCCTCTCCCGGTGCGCTGGGTGCACGCAATGCGTACAGCCCCGGACATCCGCCCGGGGCTGTACGACTTTGGTCACAGAGGACCGGCGGTGGTCAGCCCAGGTCGCCGTCGGCGGTGCGCTCCGCGAGACGGATCAGGGTGCGGACCGAGGAGCCGGTGCCGCCCTTGGGGGTGTAGCCGTACGGCGCACCCTCGTGGAAGGCCGGGCCCGCGATGTCCAGGTGCGCCCAGGCGATGCCCTCGCCGACGAACTCCTTGAGGAACAGGCCGGCCACCAGGCCGCCGCCCATCCGCTCGCCCATGTTGGCGATGTCGGCGGTCGGGGAGTCCATGCCCCTGCGCAGGTCGGCGGGGAGCGGCATCGGCCAGGAGGCCTCGCCGACCTCCTCGGCGATCTCGTGGATCGCCGTACGGAAGGCGTCGTCGTTCGCCATGATGCCGAACGTGCGGTTGCCCAGCGCCAGCACCATCGCGCCGGTCAGGGTCGCCACGTCGACGATCGCGTCGGGGGCCTCCTCGGAGGCGCGGGTCAGCGCGTCGGCGAGGACGAGCCGGCCCTCGGCGTCCGTGTTGAGGACCTCGACGGTCTTGCCGCTGTACATGCGCAGCACGTCACCCGGGCGGGTGGCGTTGCCGCCGGGCATGTTCTCCGCGAGCGCCAGCCAGCCGGTGACGTTGACGCGCAGACCGAGACGGGACGCCGCGACGACGGTGGCGAACACGGCGGCGGCGCCGCTCATGTCGCACTTCATCGTCTCGTTGTGGCCCGCCGGCTTGAGCGAGATGCCGCCCGAGTCGTAGGTGATGCCCTTGCCCACCAGGGCCAGGGTCTTCTCCGCCTTCGGGTGCGTGTAGGCGAGCTTCACCAGGCGGGGGCCGTGGACGGCGCCCTGGCCGACGCCGACCAGACCGCCGTAGCCGCCCTTGACCAGGGCCTTCTCGTCGAGCACCTGGACCTTGATGCCGTGCTCCTTGCCGGCGGCGGTGGCCACGGCGGCGAAGGACTCGGGGAAGAGGTCGTTCGGCGGGGTGTTGATCAGGTCGCGGGCCCGGTTGATCTCCTCGGCCACGGCGACGGCGCGCTCGGCGGCGGCCTTGAAGGCCTTGTCGCGGGGCTTGGCGCCGAGCACGGCCACCTCGGCGAGCGCCTGCTTGGGGCCGGCGGCCTTGGCCGACTTGGGGGCGAGCTTGTTCTCGCCGCCCTGGTAGGCGGTGAAGGCGTACGCGCCGAGCAGGGCGCCCTCGGCGACGGCGCCGGCGTCCTCCACGGTCGAGGCCGGCAGGGCGAAGCCGGCCTTCTTCGAGCCGCCCAGGGCGCGGGCGGCGGCACCGGCGGCGCGGCGCAGGATCTCGGAGTCGTAGGCGTCGTCCGAGTCCGGGACGGTGCCCAGGCCGACGGCGATGACGACGGGCGCCTTGAGGCCGCCGGCGGCGGGAACCTTGATGAGTTCGCCCTCGGCACCGGTGGCGCCCAGGGTCTCCAGGACGGCGGCGAGCTTTCCGCCGAAGGCCTTGTCCACGGCCTCGGCGCCCGGTGCGAGCACCGGGCCCTTGGAACCCTTGGCCAGACCGACGACGAGTGCGTCGGCGCGCAGCGTCGCCGCACCTGCGGTGCTGAGAGTGAGAGCAGTCACGGTGGTGAATTCTCGCTTCCGTTGAGTAACTGGATCGATCGAGGGGGTGGGGCCGACCGTGCCCGGCGCATCGTAGATGCGCCCGCTATGCGCAGGGAACGAGCCTACGCGCGCCGTTTTCGCCGTTTCACGGCGGTGTTCACCGTCCGGGAGGGGCCCGGCGGACGTCCGGGCCGGTCCACGCGGTGCGCGGGACGAACCGGGCGGGCGCATAAGGTCGTTGGCGGCGGCGGGTCCTGGGGCGCGCCGGGACGCGCACGGCATGTACGGCATGTGCGGATACGGGAACGGGGTCGGGGAACGGTGTACGGGGTGTACGGGGCGAAGCTGGGCCGACCGGTGGCGGTCGCCCTCCTGATGGTGTCTCCGCTGCTCTCCGGCTGCACCTCGGGAGAACCCCCGCGAGCCCCGGCGGGCCGCCCAGCCGCTGCCGCCTCCACGGATCCGGCGGACCCGGCGGCCGGGCGCTGGCACCCCCGGCCCGGCCTGGACTGGCAGTGGCAGCTCTCCGGGCGGCTCGACCCCACCGTGGACGTCCCGGTGTACGACATCGACGGCTTCGACCACGACGCCGCCGCCGTCGCCGGTCTGCACGACCGGGGCAGCAAGGTCATCTGCTACCTCTCCACCGGCGCCCACGAGGACTTCCGCCCGGACGCCGACGCGTTCCCGGCCGCCCTGCTGGGCAAGGGCAACGGCTGGGACGGCGAGCGCTGGCTCGACATCAGGCGCACCGACCTCCTGGGGCCTCTGATGGAGAACCGGATCGCGATGTGCGCCGAGAAGGGCTTCGACGCCGTGGAGCCGGACAACATGGACGGCTACCGCAACGGCACCGGCTTCCCGCTCACGGCCGCCGACCAGTTGGCGTACAACCGGCTGATCGCCCGCATCGCCCACCGCCACGGCCTGGCGGTCGGCCTCAAGAACGACCTGGACCAGATCCCCGCACTCGAACCGGACTTCGACTTCGCGGTGAACGAGCAGTGCGCCCAGTACGAGGAGTGCGAGGACCTGGTCCCGTTCGTCGAGGCGGACAAGGCCGTCTTCCACGTCGAGTACGAGCTGCCGGCCGCCGCGTTCTGCGCCCGCTCGCGCGAACTCGGGCTCAGCTCGCTGGAGAAGAAGTACGAGCTCGGCGTCTGGCGCAGGAGCTGCGCGACGGACGCGGGGGAGCCCGCGGCGCCCTGATCCGGCCCGTTCGGCCGCCTCGGCCCGTCCGGCCTCCGCGCCTCCCGGGCTTCCCGGGCTTCCCGCGGGCCCGACGGGCCGGGCCTCCCGTCAGCCGAGCACCAGTACCACCAGGGCCGCCGTCGCCGCCGTCTCCTCCACCGCGCCGAACACGTCCCCCGTCACCCCGCCGAACCGCCGCACGCAGTGCCGCAGCAGCACCTCGGACGACCCGAGGGCCAGCAGCGCGGCCAGCGCGTGGTGCACGGTCCCGCCTGCCCCGGACACCACCCCGGCCGCGGCGCAGGCCGCGACCGCCACCACCGTGACCAGGACCGCCCCCGGCCCCGGCACCGTGCCGGCCACCGCCGCGCCCAGCCCCTCCGGGCGGGCCGCCGGCACGCCCCGGCGCGAGGCGAGGGTCAGCGCCAGACGGGCGGCGACGCCGGCCACCACCGCGCCCGCCGCGCCCTGCTCCCAGCCGCGCCCGTACAGCTCGTGACCGGCGGCGACCTGGGCCAGCAGCACGAAGAGCAGGGTGATCACGCCGAACGGCCCGATGTCCGACCGCTTCATGATCCGCAGCGCGTCCTCGGCCGGTTTGCCGCTGCCGAGCCCGTCGGCCGTGTCCGCGAGCCCGTCCAGATGGAGACCCCGGGTGAGTACGGCCGGTACGGCGGCTGAGGCGACGGCGGCGAGCAGCGGACCCGAGCCGGCGAGCAGCGCCAGCGAACCGAGCGCTGCCGCGAGCAGCCCCACCACGAGCCCGGCGAGCGGCGCGCGGAGCATGCCCGCACGGGCGGTGTCACGGTCCCAGCGGGTGACGCGGACGGGGAGCACGGTGAGGGTGCCGAAGGCGAAGCGGAGGCCATGGCTGTTCAGGGAGGTCACCGCGAGCACGGTAGTGCGTGCGCAACGCGTCTCCATCGGACAAGATGTGACGAATCTGCACAAGGGTGGCCGATCGGGAGAGGGTGGCATGGGTCACTGGTGGCACACCAACATCATCGAACCGGGAAAGCTGCCGCTGCTCCTCGCGCTGGCCGCGTTCGTGCTGACCTTCGCCATCACCCGCACCATCACCCGCATGATCCGGGCCGGGAAGGGGCCGTTCCGTAACATCACCCCGGGCGGGGTCCACGTCCACCACGTCGTCCCCGGGGTCGTGCTCTCCGTCCTCGGCGGCTTCGGCGCGGCCGCCAGCGGCCAGCACGGCGTCACCGCGATGGTCTTCGCGGTGATCTTCGGGATCGGAGCGGGCCTGGTGCTGGACGAGTTCGCGCTGATCCTGCACCTGGACGACGTCTACTGGACGGAACAGGGCCGCCAGAGCGTGGAGATGGTCGTGCTGACGACCTCGCTCGTGCTGCTGGCCCTCGCGGGCTTCTCGCCCCTCGGGGTCGACGAGCTGACGGACGAACAGGAGAACGGCCGGCTCGGCCTCGTCCTGACGATGGTCGTCAACTTCCTCTTCGTGCTCATCGCGCTCTTCAAGGGCAAGGCGCGGATGGCGGTCGTCGGTGCCCTCGTCCCCTTCGTGGCACTGATCGGCGCCCTCCGCCTGGCCCGCCCCGCCTCACCGTGGGCCAGGCGGTTCTACGGCCGCCGCCACAAGGCCCGCGCCCGCGCGGTGCTGCGCGCCTACCACCACGACGTGCGCTGGGCCGGGCCCCGCCGCAGGTTCCAGGACCTGATCGGCGGAGCCCCGGACCGGGTACCGCTGCCCGGTCCGAAGCCCTGACCCGGAGCCCTGACCCGGAGCCCTGACCCGTACTCAGACCGCCGGGTCCGCCACAGTGGCGTCCGGCTCGTCGCCCTGTTCGTCGCCCTGTTCGTCGTCCGGCTCCCCGGCGGGCTTCTCCGGCAGCTCGGCGGCGAACGCGGCTGCGGCCCGTACCAGCGGCAGGGCGAGCAGCGCGCCCGTACCCCCGCCGACCGTCACCCCGTGGTCGAGCAGCGGCGTCAGCGCCATCCGGTCCAGCGCCTTCGCCTGCGCCGGCTCACCGCTCGCGTGGCCGGCCAGCCACCAGTCCGGCGCGCGGAACGCGGCCCGCTGCGCCACCAGCGCGCAGGCCGCCGAGACCACGCCGTCCAGGATCACCGGGAGCCGGCGCACCGCGCACTGGAGCAGGAACCCGGTCATCGCCGCGAGGTCCGCGCCGCCCACCGTCGCCAGCAGCTCCAGCTGGTCCCCGAGGACCGGACGGGCCCGGCGCAGCGCGTCACGGATCGCGGCGCACTTGCGCATCCACGCCAGGTCGTCGATTCCCGCGCCGCCGCGCCCGGTCACCACCGAGGCGTCGGTGCCGCACAGCGCGGCGATCAGGGTGGAGGCCGCCGTCGTGCCGCCCACACTGAGGTCGCCCAGCACCACCAGATCCGTACCGGAGTCCGCCTCCTCGTCCGCGATCCGGATGCCCAGCGCCACGGCCTCGGCGGCTTCCTCGGACGTCAGCGCGTTCTCGACGTCGATCCGCCCGGCGCCCCGCCGCACCCGGCTGCGCACGACGGACTCGGGCAGCAGATCCGGGTCGCAGTCCAGGCCGGCGTCGACGATCCGTACCGGCACCGAGAACCGCCGGGCCAGCACCGCCAGCGGGCTCGCCCCGTCCAGGGTGGCGCGGACCAGCTCGTACGCACTCCCCGCGGCGCGGCCGGAGACGCCGAGCTCCGCGACCTTGTGGTCACCGGCGAAGAGCACCACGCGCGGCTGGTCCACCGGCCGGACCGGCACGGTCTGCTGTGCGGCGGACAGCCATTCGCCCAGTTCGTCGAGCCGGCCGAGCGCGCCGGGCGGGACGATCAGCCGCCCCCGGCGGTCCTCGGCATCGCGCCGCACACCGCCGTCGGGGCGCTCGATCAGGTCGGAGAAGTCGTCCAGGTTCACGGAGGTCTGCCTCGCGGGTCGTTGCGTCGGGGGCCGGAGCCCACGGGCGGGCTCCCTGCGGAACAGTATCCGGACAGTATCCGCCGCACCCTTCCCCCGACCGGCCCCGAGGGCACCGGGCCGACGACTCCCGCCCCCGCCTCCACGGCGTGCGTGCTCCGGGCGGGCGGGGGAGCCCGGGGAGAGCCCGCGCAGGAGATTGACGGTGCCTGCCTCTGGCCGCGTGGAGCTACCCGGCGGTATACAAGCTCCGTCGTGTCGTGCGGTGCCGGCTTCGCGAGGCGGCGTCCAGGTCCTACGGGGAGGAACGCACATGGCGGACAACGGAGTTGCGGGTACGGGCAGGGGTGCGGCGGCACGGCGGCGGGCACGGGCGGTGGCGTTGGGGGCCGCCCTCGGGAGCTGCGTGCTGCTGATGGCCTCGGTGACACCGGCCGTCGCGCACGGCAGGGGCTCCGGGCACGGCGGAGGTGCCGGGCACGGTGGCTCCGGGCACGGCGGCGGCAGCGGGCACGGAGGGCGTCCGGCGCACGGCCCGCGTTATGTCGCCCTCGGGGACTCGTACACCTCGGGGCCGGGCATCCCCCCGCAGGCCGACCTCGGCTGCGCCCGCTCGGCCCGCAACTACCCCTCCCTGGTCGCCGAGTGGAAGAAGGCGTCCGCGTTCGAGGACGTGAGCTGCGGCGGTGCGACGACCGAGCAGATGTGGACCGCGCAGGGCGGCAACGCCCCGCAGCTGCGGGCGCTCCGCCGCGACACCGGTCTCGTCACGCTCCAGATAGGCGGCAACGACATCGGGTTCGGGTCCATCATCGCCACGTGTGCCGGTCTGGGCGTCCAGAATCCGGCGGGCGATCCCTGCCGGAGCCACTACACCTCCTCCGGCACCGACCAGCTGACCGAGGCCGTCGCGCGGACCGCCCCGAAGATCGAGCGCGTCCTGCGGGCCGTGCACGCGCGGTCGCCGCACGCGCGCGTACTGGTCGTCGGCTACCCCGACCTGCTGCCCGACGACGGCAGCGGCTGCTTTCCCGCGGTGCCCTTCGGGGCCGGGGACTTCCCCTACCTGCGGGACACCGAGAAGCGGCTCAACGCGATGCTCCGCACGGTGGCGGCCCACAACCGCGCCGAGTACGTCGACACCTACGGGCCCACCGTCGGGCGCGACATGTGCAAGGCCCCCGAGGTCCGCTGGATCGAGCCGCTCGTGCCGGCCTCGCCCGCGGCTCCCGCCCACCCGAACGCCAAGGGCGAGCAGGCCATGGCGACCGCCGTACTGAACCGCCTGAAGTAGGCGGGCACGCGTTCCGGACCGCCCGAGGCAGGCGGGCACGCGTACCGAGCCTCCCGCGCCGCCCGATGCGGGCCGGCGCGGTCCGGGCGCGGATCAGGCGCGGGGCCGGGTGCGCTGTCCGGCGCTCCGGCCCCGTCGGTCACCCCCGCAGCACCACCGGCAGCCCCGCGACGACCAGCAGCACCGTCTCGCACTCCGCCGCGAAGGCCGCGTTCAGCCGCCCCAGCTCGTCCCGGAACCGCCGTCCGGCCGCCGTCGCGGGGACCACGCCGGAACCGACCTCGTTGGTCACCGCCACCACCGTCCGCGAGGTCTCCCGCACGGCGGCGACCAGCTCCGCGACCCGCGCCCGCAGCACCTTCTCGCCGCCGTCCGCCCACCGGCCGTCGTCCCAGGCGTCCACCCGGTCCATCGCGTCGGTCAGCCACAGCGACAGGCAGTCGATCAGCAGCGGCGGCCCGTCCGCCCGCAGCAGCTCCGCCACCTCGCAGGTCTCCTCGGTGCGCCAGGCGGACGGCCGCCGCTCCCGGTGCAGCCCGATGCGCGCGGCCCATTCCGTGTCCCCGTCCCGCCGGCCGCCCGTGGCCACGTACACCACGTCGGGGAAGGTCTCCAGCCGCAGCTCCGCCTCCACCGACTTCCCCGACCGGGCGCCCCCGGTCACCAGGGTGCGCCGGGGCACCTCGGGGAGGGGGCGGTACTCCCCGGTCACCAGCGTGGTCCCGTCGGGCACCGCGCGGGCCCCGGCCGCCGCGAGCCGGCGGTCCAGCTCGGCCCCGGGCGGGGCGTCGTGGTCCAGGTGGACGGCGACGATCTCGGTGAGCGGCCCGACCGCACCCACCGCCCGCAGCCGCGCCACCGCGTCGGGCCGCCCCACCACGTCACCGGCCACCAGGTCGTACGGCTCCGGGAACGGCTCGGTGAGTCCTGCCGGAGCGGCGCCCTGCGGCAGGTAGAGCAGCCGCTCGCCGGTGGGTGCGGTGATCTCGTATCCCGTGCCCGGCGCGTCCATCGGCACGGCCCGCACCCGGTGCCCGCTGATCAGTGTCAGCACCTGTCCGTCCGGCACCCGGCCCGCCCGGGGGAGCCCCGGGGGCAGCTCGACGGCCGGCCCGTTCTGGGGGCGGGTCAGCAGCACCTGGCGCACCCCGCCCAGCGAGTGCCCCGCGCGGGCGGCGGCGAGTGCCGCGCCCGGGGTGAGGTCGAGCAGCACGGCGTCGTCCACGAGGAGAGCCGTCGTGGCCCGCGCGGACGTGCCGCGGGCAGTCGCGCACACGGCGCAGGGGCAGTCGGGCCGGGGCAGCCCGCCGGGGGCTCCGGTGCCGAGGAGAGTCAGTTCCACGCCTTGATCCTGCCGCGTACCCGCCGGGCGTGCGCGCCCGGCCGCCCCGTACCGCCGGCCCCGGACCCGGCCGGACCTTCCCGGGCCCCTGCGGCCGCGCCCGTGGGCCCCGGGCCTTCCGTCCGGATCATGCCGGGCCGATCCGGCCGGAAGGCCCCGTTCCCGGCACCCCTGGCGGCAATCTTCCGGACGATCGCGGCAGGATCGCGGGTCGAGGCCCTAGGCTCGGGGCAGCAACAGGACCCAGGAGGCTGACATGGCGTGGACGTGGCGGTTCGAGAAGTCCGACGGTACGGAGACGGAGCCGGCGCTGCAGCCGGAGGAATTCACGACGCAGGGTGACGCGGAGTCCTGGATCGGCGAGTTCTGGAAGGAACTCCTGGACGGCGGGGCGGACCAGGTGACGCTCTTCGACGACTCCACGAAGATCTACGGCCCGATGAGCCTCCACGCGGAAGCACCGGAGCCCGACCCGGGACCGGCCCCGGAACCCGACGCGGAGCCGGACCCGGAACCCGGTGCCCCCGACGGCACCACCGGCGCTGCCGGCACCGACACCCCCGACGCGGCGGCCGCGTCCGGTCCGGAGGCGGAGACCGTCTGACCGGCCGGCAGCGGGCGGCCCGGAGGATCCCGGACCGCCCGCTCCCGCACCCGCCCGTCCGGCGGGGTCAGATCTCCCCGAGGGTGACCTCGGCCGTCCTCGTGGCACCCCCGCGGGTGTACGTCACCTCGACCCGGTCCCCGGGCTGCTCGGCGGCGAGCGCCTCCGCGAGCGAGGTGATCGTGGTGACCTCGGTGTCGCCGATCCGGGTGATGATGTCGCCGACCCGCATCCCCGCGTCGTACGCGGCCCCGCCCCGGGCCACGCTCACCAGCGCCACACCGGCGGGCTGGTAGGCGTCGTCGACGACCGTGCGGCCGGTGACGTCGAGCGCGGCCCGCCCCGAGTCGGTGACCTTGCCCTTGTCGATGATCTGGTCCGCGATGGTCTTCACCGTCGACACCGGGATCGCGAAACCGATGCCGGGGGCCGCGCTGTTGCCGAGGGCGGGGTCGGTCGCCGCGAGCGTCGGGATGCCGATGACCTCGCTGTTCAGGTTGACCAGCGCGCCCCCGCTGTTGCCCGGGTTGATCGCCGCAGAGGTCTGCACCATGTTGGCGAGGGTCGCCCCCGTGCCGCCGCCGGACCGGGACTCGCTGACCGTCCGGCCGAGCGCCGAGACGATGCCCTGGGTGACGCTGCTGGACAGGCCGAGCGGTGAGCCCATCGCCAGCACGATCTGCCCCACCTCGACCTTCTCCGAATCGCCGAACTTCGCCGCCCGCAGCCCGTCCGGTCTGTCGTCGAGGCGGACGACCGCCAGATCCTGGTCCGGGTAGGACGAGACCAGGGAGGCGTCGAGCACCTTCTCCCCGGTGGCGACGCTGACCTTGAAGGACTTCTCGTCGCCGACGACGTGCGCGTTGGTCACGATGTTGCCGTCGTCGTCGTAGACGATGCCGGAGCCCAGCCCGTCGGCGGTCTGGATCTGGACGACGGAGGGCAGCACGTCGTTGATCACCCGCTGGTAGTCGGACTCCAGCTCCGCCACGGCGCGGGACGCGGAATCCTGCCGGGCCGCCGCGGAGGGCTCGGGGGAGTCCGTACCGGAATCGGAGCAGCCGGTCACCAGGGCGAGGGCGCAGAGACCTGCGGCCAGGGACAGCGGCAGCCGGTGCGCGCGGGTGTGGGAGGGGGATGCGTCCATGTCCGGAGTATCCCGTTCGTCCCTGCCGGGCGGCGGGTGCTGCTGGGCCGAACGGACCGTACGGAGGCCCGGTGCACGCCCGGAGCACCGGGCCGGCCGGACGACCCCCGGTCGCTCCGCGACCAGGGGGAGGACGTCAGCTCCTCAGGTCCGTTCGCCGCGCACGCCGCAGAGGTGGAGCAGCGCGGCGACCCGCCGGTAGGGGTCGGTCCGCCCGGCCCGTTCCTCGGCGGCGAAGATCTGCTCCAGCTCGGCGGGCCCGGGCAGCGGGGTGTCGCCCGGGGTGTTGTCCGTGAAGACGCGCACCCCGTACCAGGCGTGCAACGGCGCCGCGATCCCCGACAGGGTGGCGGTCAGCGCGTCGAGCCGGTCGGCCCGGACCTGGAGGCCGAGCCGGTTGGTGTAGCGGGCGGTGTCGAACGCGGCGTGCGCCGAGCCGAAGTCGCCGGCCGCCGCGGGGCGCATCGCGAGCGCGTCGCCGTTCCGTACGACCAGTGAGAGGAGGCCGCCGGGCGCCAGCACCCGGGCCAGCCCCGCCAGGAGAGCGTCCGGCTCCTCGACGTACATCAGTACGCCGTGGCAGAGCACCATGTCGAAGGTGCCGGGCAGGAAGTGGACACCGGTCTCAGAGCCGTCGCCCTCGATCAGCCGGACGCGCTCGCGGATGCCTTCCGGCTCGTGCTCCAGCGCCTCACGGGCCGACGCCAGCATCTCGGGGTCGGGGTCCAGACCGGTCACCGAGTGACCGGCCCGCGCCAGGCGCAGGGCCTGCGTGCCCTGGCCCAGCCCCACGTCGAGGACGCGCAGGCGCCGCCCCACCGGGAAGCGGGCGGCTATCTGCTCGTCCAGCTGCCGGGCCACGAGCTCCTGGCGGACGATGTTGCGCAGTCCGCCGAGCCCGGCGAGCCACGTCGAGGAGCCTCCGGTGAATCCCGAGGCCCCCGCGGTCAGGGCCGCTCTCCTCGCTTGACCTGCGGCTTCGGCAGCCGCAGCCGGCGCATCTGGAGCGTACGCATCAGGCCGTACGCGACGGCACCGCGCTGCGGGGTGTCCGGGAAGCGGATGCGCAGCTGCTTGCGCAGCCGGAACGCCAGGCCGATCGAGTCCAGCACGATCAGCACGATCACGCCGAGCCAGAGCAGCAGCGAGATGTTCTGGATGTTCCGGATCTGGATCACGCTGAGGACCAGGATGATCACGGCCATCGGCAGGAACCACTCGGCGATGCTGAAGCGGGAGTCCACGAAGTCGCGGGTGAAGCGCCGTACCGGGCCCTTGTCGCGGGCCGGGAGGTAGCGCTCGTCACCGGAGGCGAGGGCCTCGCGCTGCTTGGCCATGTCGACCCGGCGTGCTTCGCGTGAGCGCTTCACCGCCTCCTTGCGGTCGACCGGCGCGGTCGAGGCACGACGCCGCTGCGTCTGTGCCTGGCTGCGCTTCGGCGTGGGGCGACCCTTGGGAGCCTGGGGGTCGCGGGACTGGGTGGAGAGGTCCGCCGTCACCTTGCCGGTGGGGGCCTTCTCTTCTTTGGAACGGCTACGGAACACAAAACCCAAGGGTACGGGGTCCGGTGGGCGGGCAGTCGGACCGGGCGGGAACGATCCGGCAACGGCCCGCGTCCTCAGCGGTGTACCCACCGGGGCGACACCGGGACAACCAGGGCATCCGCCCCGGTCGGCCCGCATCCGTCGCGTACTCCTCGGGCGGGAGCGGCCGCCGGGCGCAGTCGTCCTTGGGGAGGAGCACATCGGGCCCCGAACAGTGCGGTAATGGATGCGGGGCCCGTACTGTGGGTTCTGTCGGAGTGCTGGAGCTCAGTCGTCAAGAAGGGGGCGCGCGAAGCCCATGAGCGGTGTCATGAAGCGGATGGGAATGATCTTCCGCGCGAAGGCGAACAAGGCCCTTGACCGGGCCGAGGACCCGCGCGAGACCCTCGACTACTCGTACCAGAAGCAGCTGGAACTGCTGCAGAAGGTGCGCCGCGGGGTCGCCGACGTGGCGACCTCGCGCAAGCGGCTGGAGCTGCAGCTGAACCAGTTGCAGGGCCAGTCGTCCAAGCTGGAGGACCAGGGCCGCAAGGCCCTCGCGCTCGGCCGGGAGGACCTTGCCCGCGAGGCGCTCTCCCGTCGCGCCGCCCTCCAGCAGCAGGTCACCGACCTGGAGACGCAGCACCAGACGCTGCAGGGCGAGGAGGAGAAGCTCACTCTCGCGGCCCAGCGGCTCCAGGCCAAGGTCGACGCCTTCCGCACCAAGAAGGAGACGATCAAGGCCACCTACACCGCGGCCCAGGCGCAGACCCGCATCGGGGAGGCGTTCTCCGGCATCTCCGAGGAGATGGGCGACGTCGGCCTGGCCATCCAGCGGGCCGAGGACAAGACGCAGCAGCTGCAGGCCCGGGCCGGCGCGATCGACGAGCTGCTGGCCTCCGGCGCCCTGGACGACCCCACCGGCACGGCGAAGGACGACATCGCCGCCGAGCTGGACCGCATCTCCGGTGGTACGGATGTGGAGCTGGAGCTCCAGCGGATGAAGGCCGAACTGGCCGGCGGCACCTCGGCGGGCCAGCAGGCCATCGAGGGCGGCACCGAGGGCACCGCGCCCGGCTCCCAGCAGCAGTCACCGCACCGGTACGACAAGAGCTGAGGACGGTCATGATCGTACGGATCATGGGGGAGGGCCAGGTAGAACTGGCCGACGGCACGCTCGCCGAGCTGAACGCGCTCGACGACGAGTTGCTCGCGGAGATGGAGCGCGGCGACGGACCCGGTTTCCGCACCACGCTGCACGCCCTGCTCGGCCGGGTGCGCGAGCTGGGCTCGCCGCTGCCGGACGATTCCCTGGAGCCGTCCGATCTGATCCTGCCGTCTCCCGAGGCCACTCTCGAAGAGGTCCGCGCGATGCTCCACGACGACGGGCTCATTCCCGGCTGACCGGCCCACCGCACTCCCGCACCGAGCACTCCGCTCCGCTCCACGCCGCCGCCCGCCCGGACCTCCGGGCGGGCGGCGGCGCGTGTCGTTCCTCTTCCGCGTACGGGGCGCGTACGTACGCGCGCGGGGGCGTACCGGAGCGCGAAGCCCGCCGCCCCGGCAACCGCGCTTCCCGCACGCCGTACCGTTGCCCGACGTGACCACCCTCGGAACCGGACTCGCGCGCGCCCGCCGCTGGCTGCGGGACCACCCGCTCGCCTTCGACGCGGCGCTCGCCGTCGCCGTCCTCGGGACCATGCTCGTCGCGTCCTTCGCCGACTCCGGCGGACCCGGCCACCACGGGCCCTCCTTCGGCTCCCGGACCCCCGCCGCGTCCAGCGTCGTCATGATGCTGCTCGGCGCCGCGGCGCTGGTGCTGCGCAGGAGGCGGGCCCTCCAGGTGCTCGGTTTCACCTGCTGCCTCTCGGTCGTCGAGTTCGTCGTGGTGGACCCGCCGGGACCGGTGGTGATGAGCGCGGTCGTGGCCCTCTACACCGTCGCCTCCCGCACGGACCGGCCCACCACCTGGCGGGTCGGGCTGGTCACCAGCGGCGCGCTCGCCGCCACCGCGATGATCTTCGGCGCCGCCCCCTGGTACAGCCAGATCAACCTGGGCGTCGTCGCCTGGACCGGCCTCGCCGGGGCGGCAGGCGACGCCGTACGCAGCCGCCGGGCCTTCATCGACGCGATCCAGGAACGCGCCGAGCGCGCCGAGCGCACCCGGGACGAGGAGGCCCGCCGCCGGGTCGCCGAGGAGCGCCTGCGCATCGCCCGCGACCTGCACGACGTCGTCGCGCACCACATCGCGCTGGTCAACGTCCAGGCCGGGGTCGCCGCCCACGTCATGGACAAGCGCCCCGACCAGGCCAAGGAGGCGCTCGCGCACGTACGGGACGCCAGCCGCTCCGCGCTCAACGAACTGCGCGCCACCGTGGGGCTGCTGCGCCAGTCCGGCGACCCCACCGCACCCACCGAACCCGCGCCCGGCCTCGCCGTCCTCGGCGAACTGGTCGAGACGTTCCGCAACGCCGGACTTCCGGTCGAGGTCGCCTGCCCCGAGCAGGATGCCCAGCTGCCCGCCGCCGTCGACCTCGCCGCCTACCGGGTCGTCCAGGAGGCTCTGACCAATGTCCGCAAGCACGCCGGAGCCGGCACGAAGGCCGAGGTCAGCGTCGTACGGGTCGGGGCCGTGGCCGAGGTGACGGTGCTCGACAACGGGCGCGGCACCCCCGCGGTCCCCGCCCAGGGCGGACTCGGCGGCGGCCACGGCCTCCTCGGCATGCGCGAACGCGTCACCGCGCTCGGCGGCACCCTCACGGCGGGCCCCCGTTACGGCGGCGGGTTCCGGGTGCATGCGATCCTCCCCGTGGACGCCCGCCCGGGCGCTCCGGACCGTACGGGGGGACGCGCGTGAGCGTGATCAGGGTGCTGCTCGCCGACGACCAGGCGCTGCTGCGCAGCGCGTTCCGGGTGCTGGTCGACTCGGAACCCGACATGCGGGTCGTCGGCGAGGCGGCCGACGGCGCCCAGGCGGTGGAACTCGCCCGCGCCACCGTCCCCGACGTCGTCCTGATGGACATCCGGATGCCCGGCACCGACGGCCTCGCCGCGACCCGCCTGATCAGCGCGGACCCGGCGCTGACCGGCGTACGGGTCGTCATGCTCACCACCTTCGAGGTGGACGAGTACGTCGTGCAGTCGCTGCGGGCCGGGGCCTCCGGCTTCCTCGGCAAGGGCGCCGAACCCGAGGAGCTCCTCCAGGCGATACGCGTCGCCGCCGCCGGCGAGGCGCTGCTCTCCCCGGTGGCGACCAAGGGGCTGATCGCCACCTTCCTCGCGCAGGCGGTCACTTCGGACGAACTGCCCGACGCCGCCGCCCACGCCGAGCGGCTGGACGCGCTCACCGTCCGCGAACGCGAGGTGCTCGTCCAGGTCGCCGCCGGGCACTCCAACGACGAGATCGCCGAACGCCTCGCCGTCAGCCCGCTCACCGTCAAGACCCATGTCAACCGGGCCATGGCGAAACTCGGCGCCCGCGACCGTGCCCAACTGGTCGTCATCGCCTACGAGTCGGGACTGGTACGCCCCCGGGGCGCATGACCCCGGCGGCGGGCGGCGCGGGCGCGGGTACCGCCGGGGGTGCGGACCGGGTGGAGACGGCGTACTCCAGCTGCGGTACACGCGGGCCCCAAAAAGCACCCGGGGGGCCGACGTCCGGCCGCGGGCCATCAGGGATCGTATGAGTGGGCCGGGTGTGTCCCCTTCGACTCACGCATCCACCCGCCACCGCGTACGCCACAGAAGAGAGACGTAACCCATGTCCTGGCTGTCAAGGTTCAGCCTCGCGCAACGGGCCCTGATCGGGCTGATCTCCATCGTCGCGCTCGTCTTCGGGGCGATAGCGATCCCCCAGCTCAAGCAGCAGCTGCTGCCGACCATCGAGCTGCCGATGGTGTCGGTCCTGGCGCCCTATCAGGGGGCGTCCCCCGATGTGGTCGAGAAGCAGGTCGTCGAACCGCTCGAGAACGCCATCAAGGCCGTCGACGGCATCGAGGGCGTCACCTCGACCGCCAGCGAGGGCAACGCCGTCGTCATGGCCAGCTTCGACTTCGGGGACGAGGGCACCAAGCAGCTCGTCGCCGACATCCAGCAGGCCGTGAACCGGGCGCGCAACCAGCTCCCCGAGGGCGTCGACCCGCAGGTCATCGCCGGTTCCACCGACGACATCCCGACCGTGGTCCTCGCCGTCACCTCGGACAAGGACCAGCAGGCGCTCGCCGACCAGCTGGACCACACCGTGGTGCCCGCGCTGGAGGACATCGAGGGCGTCGGCCAGGTCGCCGTCAACGGCGTCCAGGACGTGCAGGTCACCGTCGTCCCCGACGACAGGAAGCTCGCGGCGGCGGGCCTCACCCAGTCGTCCCTCTCCCCGGCGCTCCAGGCGGCGGGTGCCACCAGCGCGGCCGGCTCCTTCGCCGAGTCCGGCAAGAGCCGCACCATCCAGGTCGGCGGCGGGTTCACCTCGCTCCAGCAGATCGAGGACGTGCGGATCGTCCCCGGCGCCGAGACCGGCAAGCCCGGCAAGCCGGTCCGCCTCGGTGACGTCGCCACCGTGAAGCAGGAGGAGTCCGCCCCGGTCTCCATCACCCGCACCAACGGCAAGCCCAGCCTCGCCGTGATGGCGACGATGGACCAGGACGGCAGCGCCGTCGCGATCTCCGACGCGGTCGAGAAGATCCTCCCCGACCTGCGCAAGGACCTGGGTTCCGGCGCCGAGCTGACGGTCGTCACCGACCAGGGCCCGGCCGTCTCCAAGGCGATCTCCGGCCTGACCACCGAGGGAGCGCTCGGCCTGGTCTTCGCCGTCGTGGTGATCCTGCTCTTCCTCGCGTCGATCCGCTCGACGCTCGTCACCGCGGTCTCCATCCCGCTCTCCGTGGTGCTCGCGCTGATCGTGCTGTGGACCCGGGACCTCTCGCTCAACATGCTCACCCTCGGGGCGCTGACGATCGCGATCGGCCGCGTCGTCGACGACTCGATCGTCGTGCTGGAGAACATCAAGCGGCACCTCGGCTACGGCGAGGAGCGCCACTCGGCGATCGTCGCCGCGGTGAAGGAGGTGGCCGGAGCGGTCACCGCCTCCACCCTCACCACCGTCGCCGTCTTCCTGCCGATCGGTCTCGTCGGCGGCATGGTCGGCCAGCTCTTCGGCTCGTTCTCGATCACCGTCACGGCGGCCCTGCTGGCCTCCCTGCTGGTCTCGCTGACCGTGGTACCGGTCCTCTCCTTCTGGTTCCTGCGCGCCCCCAAGGGCGCCGTCGAGGACCCGGACGAGGCCCGCCGCAAGGCGGAGGAGAAGGAGGCGGCGAGCCGGCTCCAGCGGTTCTACGTCCCCGTCCTGCGCTTCGCCACCCGCCGCCGTATCACCAGCGTGGTGATCGCGCTGGTGATCCTGCTCGGTACCTTCGGCATGGCCCCCCTGCTGAAGACGAACTTCTTCGACCAGGGCGAGCAGGAAGTCCTCACCGTCACCCAGAAGCTGACCCCGGGGACGAGCCTCGCCGCGGCCGACGAGGCCGCCCGCAAGGTCGAGAAGGTCATCGCCGCCGACAAGGGCGTGAAGGACTACCAGGTCACCGTCGGCTCCTCCGGCTTCATGGCCGCCTTCGGCGGTGGCACGGGCGCCAACCAGGCCTCGTACCAGATCACCCTGAAGGACTCCGGCGAGTACGAGGCGGCCCAGGAGCGGATCGAGGACGGTCTCGCGAAGCTGGACGGCATCGGCCGGACCAGCATCGCGGCGGGCGGCGGCTTCGGCAGCCAGGACCTCAGCGTCGTGGTCAAGGCCGCCGACGCCGACGTGCTCAAGAAGGCGTCCGAGGCGGTGCGCGCCGAGGTCGAGAAGATCGACGGCGTCACCGACGTCCAGAGCGACCTCTCGCAGAGCGTGCCGCGCATCTCGGTCCGCGCCAACGACAAGGCCGCGGCCGCCGGGTACGACCAGACCAAGATCGGTGCGCTCGTCACCGGCGCGGTCGGCGGTACCAACGCGGGCAAGGCCATGCTCGACGACACCGAGCGGAACATCGTCGTGAGGTCCGCGACGCCCGCCACCACCCTGGCCCAGCTCAGGGAGATCCCGGCCGGCAAGGTGCGGCTCGGCCAGATCGCCGACGTCGACCTGGTCCCCGGCCCGGTCTCCATGACCCGCATCGACGGACAGCGCGCCGCCACCATCACCGCCCGGCCCACCGACGAGAACACCGGCGCGGTCAGCACCGAGCTCTCCTCGAAGCTCAAGGCGCTGGACCTCCCGGAGGGCGCCACCGCCACCATCGGCGGCGTCACCTCGGACCAGGACGACGCGTTCAAGAACCTCGCCCTGGCCATGCTGGCGGCCATCGCGATCGTCTTCATGCTGCTGGTCGCGACGTTCCGTTCGCTGATCCAGCCGCTGATCCTGCTGGTCTCCATCCCGTTCGCGGCGACCGGCGCGCTCGGCCTCCTGATCATCACCGGCACCCCGATGGGCGTCCCGGCGATGATCGGCATGCTGATGCTCATCGGCATCGTGGTCACCAACGCGATCGTGCTGATCGACCTGATCAACCAGTACCGGTCCCAGGGCATGGGCGTCGTCGAGGCGGTCGTCGAGGGCGGCCGTCACCGGCTCCGCCCGATCCTGATGACCGCGCTGGCGACGATCTTCGCGCTGCTGCCGATGGCGCTCGGCGTCACCGGCGAAGGCGGGTTCATCTCCCAGCCGCTGGCCGTCGTCGTGATCGGCGGCCTCATCACCTCCACCCTGCTGACGCTCCTGCTGGTGCCGACGCTGTACGCCATGGTGGAGCTGGGCAAGGAGCGCCGGGCCAAGAGGAAGGCGGCCCGTCGCGCGGCGAAGGGCGAGGTCCCCGCGCAGGGCGGATCCGGCTCCGGCCCGGGTACCGACGCGGGTACGGACGGCTCCCGCGAGACGGCCCACTCCGGCGTCTGACGGCGTCCGGCCGGCCACAGTAAGAAGTCCGGCCGGCCACAGTGGAAAAGGGCCCGGCCCCCGCACTCTCCTCACGGGAGTGCGGGGGCCGGGCCCTCTCCGTACGCCGGGCCCTCTCCGTACGCCGGGCCCTCTCCGTACGCGGCGCGTGTGCCCTACGGCAGCGCGAGCATCCGTTCCAGCGCCAGCTTGGCGTACTTCTCGGTCTCCGGGTCGACCTCGATCCGGTTGACCAGCTTGCCCTCGGCCAGCGACTCCAGCGTCCAGACCAGGTGGGGCAGGTCGATCCGGTTCATCGTGGAGCAGAAGCAGACCGTCTTGTCGAGGAAGACGATCTCCTTGTCCTCGGCAGCGAAACGATTCGCCAGACGGCGCACCAGGTTCAGCTCCGTGCCGATGGCCCACTTGGAGCCGGCCGGGGCCGCCTCCAGCGCCTTGATGATGTACTCGGTCGAGCCGACCTGGTCGGCCGCCGCGACGACCTCGTGCTTGCACTCCGGGTGCACCAGGACGTTGACGCCGGGAATGCGCGCGCGGATGTCCTCCACGGACTCCACCGAGAAGCGCCCGTGCACCGAGCAGTGCCCGCGCCACAGGATCATCTTCGCGTCGCGCAGCTGCTGCGCCGTCAGGCCGCCGTTCGGCTTGTGCGGGTTGTAGAGGACGCAGTCCTCCAGCGACATCCCCATGTCCCGGACGGCGGTGTTGCGGCCCAGGTGCTGGTCGGGGAGGAAGAGGACCTTGTCGCCCTGCTCGAAGGCCCACTCCAGCGCCCGCTCGGCGTTGGAGGAGGTACAGATGGTGCCGCCGTGGCGCCCGGTGAACGCCTTGATGTCGGCGGAGGAGTTCATGTACGAGACGGGGACGACCCGGTCGGCCACGCCCGCCTCGGTCAGTACGTCCCAGCACTCGGCGACCTGCTCGGCGGTGGCCATGTCGGCCATCGAGCAGCCCGCCGCCAGGTCGGGCAGCACGACCTTCTGGTCGTCGCCGGTCAGGATGTCCGCCGACTCGGCCATGAAGTGCACACCGCAGAAGACGATGTACTCGGCCTCCGGGCGGGCGGCGGCGTCACGGGCCAGCTTGAAGGAGTCGCCGGTGACGTCCGCGAACTGGATGACCTCGTCGCGCTGGTAGTGGTGGCCGAGGACGAACACCTTGTCGCCGAGCTTCTCCTTGGCGGCGCGGGCGCGCTCGACCAGGTCCGGGTCGGACGGGGAGGGCAGGTCGCCGGGGCACTCCACGCCGCGCTCGCTCCTAGGGTCGGCCTCGCGGCCGAGCAGGAGCAGGGCCAGGGGCGACGGCTGAACATCGAGTTCCACAGGGGGGTGGGCCGTGGTCACGTCACGCACCCTTTCTTGTCATTGATGAGCGCGGCGGAGCCGGTCGGTGAGGCCGAAGGCCAGCGCCGGGAGTCTTTTCGTCTATTTGACGTTATCTATGATAGCCGGATCGCGTCAGTTTGACGACGTCGTTACCGTCGATGTGACGCATACCCTCGCGCGCGCCGTGTGCGAGCATGAAAAAGAACAGACGGACGCGGGCGCGGAATGAATCCGCGCGCGCGACGGTTGCACCGTCGGCAAGCAGTCCGTACAACCCGGGAGAGAAGCAGATGTCCGTATCGGACGAGACCACCACCGTGAGCGACGGCATCCTCCTGTCCGACGCCGCCGCAGCCAAGGTCAAGGGCCTGCTGGACCAGGAGGGCCGTGACGACCTCGCCCTGCGCGTCGCCGTACAGCCCGGCGGCTGCTCCGGCCTGCGTTACCAGCTCTTCTTCGACGAGCGCTCGCTCGACGGCGACGTCGTGAAGGACTTTGACGGAGTCAAGGTCGTCACCGACCGCATGAGCGCCCCGTACCTCGGCGGTGCCTCGATCGACTTCGTTGACACCATCGAGAAGCAGGGCTTCACGATCGACAACCCCAACGCCACCGGCTCCTGCGCCTGCGGCGACTCCTTCAGCTAACCCTCACCGGTTCTCTGAAGGCGCCCGGTCCACGGACCGGCCGCGGAACGAAGACGTACGACGAGGGCGGCCCCGGAAGCGATTCCGGGGCCGCCCTCGTGCGTTGACGGTTCACGCCGCTTCACCCGCGAGGGACCGGCTTGCCCGACGCCGTCTCCAGGACGGTCCGCCCGGCGAGCGGCGCGTCCAGGGTCACCGGGACGGTCACCCTCTCGGCCATGGCCACGCAGGCCGTCCCCGCCTTCGGCCGGGGCTCGGTGATCGTGACCCGGACCTCCGTACGGTCCTCCTCGGCGCTCGCCGTATAGGTGCCGCACACGCCGCCCCAGAACGTCACCTCCAGCGTCCGCCCGTGCTCGGTGTACGAGACCGGCGTCACGCCGTGGGCCGGCCGCGAAGCCGACGGCGCGTCCAGGTAGGCGGGGGCGACGGCGACCTGGGCGACCGTGGAGACCGGACCGCCCGCCTCCGGCCGGACGGTGAAGAGCCAGGAGGGCACGAGGGCCGGCCGCTCGTCCACGAGCTGCGCCGAGAGCCCGAACACCGCCTTCTCCACCGTCATCGCCGTCGGCGGCGCGATGCGACCCGAGGACGGTACGCACTCCGGTCCTGCCGTCTTCGGGCTGCCTTCCCCCTTCTCCACGGGTTCGGCCGTCGCGCAGGCCGGGGAGGCCGTGGACCCCTGCGCGGCGTTCAGCGACGCCAGGGCCGCGGCCGCGTCCACCACCGGGTAGGCGGCATCGCCGTCCCGGGCCGCCGGCACCAGCAGCCGGCCCGAAGCACCGGTCACCGCGGAGTCCGGCCCCACCTGGACATCGGTGGACCAGCCGTGGGTGGGCAGCCCGCCCACCACCGGATCGGCGCGGACCACCCGCTGCTCGCCCAGCGGCCCGCCGTCGCCGAGCGCGGCATCGCCCAGGCCCAGGGCGTCGAGCACCGGCCGGGCAACCTCCCTCGCCGCCTCCGGGCTCACCGGGCTCCGGCCCGAGGTGCCGCCGGCGCACACCGCGCCCGGCGGGCAGGGGGAGAGGACGCCGGTGCCGCGCAGGTACTTCCAGGTACCCGGTGCCTCCTGGGAGACCTCCAGGTACGGCTTCGCTCCGCCCGCGCCCAGGCGCCAGTAGCCGTCCTGTGCCGTCGGGGTGCCCGGGACGCCGAACGCCCGGGCCAGGCGGACCGCCTCGTCGAGGGGCACGGTCGCGGCGGTCCGGCGCACCGGTGCCGTCGCCGGGCCGTGCGGCAGCTCGCCGGTGGCGCGGTAGACCACGCCCGTGGGGGCCGGTTCGCCGGGGGCGACGCCCGGTGCCGACGGGTCATCGGCCGGTCCGGAGATGCCCAGGGGGGCCGGGGACGGGGACGCGGGCGCCGAGGCGGCGGTCTTCTCCGCGCCGCCTCCGCCGTCGTCCGCCGTGGCCGCCCACCAGGCTCCGCCGCCCCCGGCCAGCACCACCGCGGCCGCCACCGCGCCGATCAGGGCCGTGTGCCGTCGGGGAGCGGGCGCTTCGTCGTCGGATCGCTCGATGCTCACCGGAGAGCTCCTTCGCCGTCGCTTCCGGGGGCGGATGCTCCCGCCCCGTCCCCGGATGGGGGACGGAGCTGTGACGGGGCGGAGCGGCGATCGGTTCCCTCCCCGGCGCTCAAGAGCGCCACCGGGAGCGGGAGTTCGACCCCGGGCCCAGCCCACCCGCCAGGATCGGGCGGGCTCGCGGGACCCGGGGGAGGGGCCGTCAGCTCCCGTACTCCTCCGTCGCCTCGATCAGCCGCGCGGAGGCGGGCGGCACCGTGACTCCGTGAATCAGGGACGGCGCGACAGGCGGCGTGGCAGTCTTCGGCGGGACGACCCAGTGCGGTGCCATCCGCACGCAGTCACCCCTCAGATCGGCCAGGCTCGTCTCGGTCTCGGACACAACGCTGTGTGTGGGCATATCCGCACCGTACGCACCTCTGCCCCTGGGTAGAAAGACCTACTATCGGGTAGTTTCAACCCATCGGTGCTTGGTGCGGAAACCGGTAGCGTGAGGTGTCACGCCGTCCCGGAACGCCCACGCGTCCCCCCGCCCCCGCAGGAGCAGCCTCCCGTGCGTATCGCAGTCACCGGCTCCATCGCCACCGACCATCTGATGACCTTCCCCGGCCGGTTCGCCGACCAGCTCGTCGCGGACCAGCTGCACACGGTCTCGCTCTCCTTCCTGGTCGACGCCCTGGACGTGCGCAGGGGCGGGGTCGCCGCCAACATCTGCTTCGGCATGGGGCAGCTCGGCACCTCCCCGGTCCTGGTGGGCGCCGCCGGAGCCGATTTCGACGAGTACCGCGCCTGGCTCGACCGGCACGGCGTGGACACCGGATCGGTCCGCATCTCCGAGGTGCTGCACACCGCGCGCTTCGTCTGCACCACGGACGCCGACCACAACCAGATCGGCTCCTTCTACACGGGTGCCATGAGCGAGGCCCGGCTGATCGAACTGCAGAGCGTCGCCGAGCGCCTCGGCGGCCTCGACCTCGTCTCCATCGGCGCCGACGACCCGGAGGCGATGCTCCGCCACACCGAGGAGTGCCGCAGCCGGGGCATCCCCTTCGCCGCGGACTTCTCCCAGCAGATCGCCCGGATGAACGGCGAAGAGATCCGGATACTGCTGGAGGGCGCCACCTACCTCTTCTCCAACGAGTACGAGAAGGGGCTCATCGAGTCCAAGACCGGCTGGACGGACGAGGAGATCCTGGCCAAGGTCGGCCACCGGATCACCACCCTCGGCGCCCGCGGGGTGCGCATCGAGCGCGTGGGCGAGCCGGTCATCGAGGTCGGCTGCCCCGACGAGGAGAAGAAGGCGGACCCGACCGGCGTCGGCGACGCCTTCCGCGCCGGTTTCCTCTCCGGCCTCGCCTGGGGCGTCGGCCTGGAACGCGCCGCCCAGGTCGGCTGCATGCTCGCCACCCTGGTCATCGAGACGGTCGGCACCCAGGAGTACACCCTGCGACGCTCCCGCTTCATGGACCGCTTCGCCAAGGCGTACGGCCACGAGGCCGCCGACGAGGTCCGCGCACACCTCGCCTGATCCTTCGCGGCGCCTTCCCGTACGGTCCGGCCGACCCCCAGGCCGTACGGGAAGGCCCCCGGGCCGTACGGGAAGGCCCCCGGGCCGTACGGGAAGGCCCCCGCACCGCTCAGCTCAGCCGGCGGACCACGTACGCCGCGCCGCGCTCCGCGGGCCGCTCGCCCACGTACTCCTGCTCCCGCATCTCGCACCAGGCCGGAATGTCCAGCCGGGCCGCCTCGTCGTCGGCGAGCACCGTCACCGTGCCGCCCACCGGGACGTCCCCGATCACCTTGGCGAGCTCGATCACCGGGATCGGGCAGCGCCGGCCCAGCGCGTCCACCACCAGCGACGCGGCCGGCGCGGCGGCACCCCCGACGGCCCCGGCACCCCCGGTGGCCCGGCCGGACACCGGAACCCCGAGGCGCTCCCGCACTCCGGCGACCACCCCGGGCAGCACGTCGAGGAAGCGGTCCACGTCGGATGCTGCGGTGCCCGCCGGCAGCGACACCCGGACGTTCCCCTCCGAGAGCACTCCCATCGCCTTCAGCACATGGCTGGGCGTCAGCGTGCTGCTGGTGCAGGACGAACCGGACGATACGGAGAAACCGGCCCGGTCCAGCTCGTGCAGCAGGGTCTCCCCGTCGACGTAGAGGCAGGAGAAGGTGACGACGTGCGGCAGGCGCCGCTCCGGGTCACCCACCACTTCCACGTCCGGCACCCCGGCCGCCACCCGCGCGCGGACCAGGTCGACCAGGGCCCGCAGTCGCGCCGCCTCCGCGTCCGCCCCGGCGCGCACCGCGCGCAGTGAAGCGGCGGCGGCCACGATCGCCGGCAGGTTCTCGAAGCCGGCCGACCGTCCCGACTCCCGCTCGTCGGCCGGGCCCCGGGGTGCGAACCTGACGCCCTTGCGCACCGCCAGCAGTCCGACGCCCGCCGGGCCGCCCCACTTGTGGGCGCTCGCCGTCAGCACGGACCAGCCGTCCGCGACCGGCCCCCACCCCAGTGACTGCGCCGCGTCCACCAGCAGGGGGACCCCCGCCTCCCGGCAGTGCGCGGCGACGGCGGCCACCGGCTGCTCGGTGCCCACCTCGTGGTTGGCGGACTGGAGGCAGGCAAGCGCGGTGTCCGCACGCAGGGAGGCCCCGAACACCGCGGAATCCACCGCTCCGGTCCGTTCCACCGGCACCTCGGTGAAGGAACCGCCCGCCGCCCCGTGCGAGGCCGCAGCATGGAATACCGACGAGTGTTCGACCGCCGACGCGACCAGATGGCGGCCGACACGCCGACGGCCCGAAAGGGCTCCGGCAATTCCCGCGTGCACCGCCGCCGTCCCCGAAGGGGTGAAGACGAGCTCGTCCGGGCGGCAGCCGACCGCTTCCGCCGCCGCTTCGCGGGCGGCGTCCAGCAGCATCCGGGCCCGCCGTCCCTCCCGGTAGAGCCGGGCGGGATCGGCCCAGCCCTCGTCCAGGGAGGCCATCAGGGCCTGGCGGGCCACGGGATGCAGGGGTGCGGAGGAGGCGGCGTCGAAGTAGGGCACCCGGCCACGCTAGCCCGGGGGCCGGGCGCCCCCGGTCGCGGGCGCCCGCGAACCAGGAGAAGGAACGTCAGATGGCGCCCGGAAGCCGGGATTCCACCCCTTCGGGGTGTCGGACGGCGCGTTGGGCACCCTCCCCGCGCGACCCCAAATAGCGTCCAGTAGGGTTTGGTCCGCATAAACATCCAAACCCCTGCCCGCGACAGGGCGGCGACCGACCAGAGACATACGGGCGCGCCGACCGTAGCGGGCGAGACTCTCGGGAAGGCGCTACGTGAGTCCCAACGGCTCCGACCGCTCGTCGCGGCGCCCGATGCGGCGGAAGCTGCCGCAGGTGCTGACTGCGGGCCTGGTCCTGGCGACGGCCTCCGGTTGTTCGTACAACTGGCAGGATTTCCCTCGCCTTGGTATGCCTACCCCGGTAACGGAAGAGGCCCCTCGGATCCTCTCCCTCTGGCAGGGCTCGTGGGCGGCAGCGCTCGCCACGGGTGTCCTTGTCTGGGGGCTGATCCTCTGGAGTGCCTTCTTCCACCGGCGTAGCCGGACCAAGGTAGAGGTTCCTCCGCAGACCAGGTACAACATGCCCATCGAGGCGCTGTACACAGTGGTCCCCCTGATCATCGTCTCGGTGCTCTTCTACTTCACCGCGCGCGATGAATCGAAGCTCCTCACCCTCTCCACCAAGCCCGTCCACAACATCAACGTGGTCGGCTACCAGTGGAGCTGGGCGTTCAACTACGTCGAGGACGTGGACGGCTCGCCGGCCACCACCAAGACGCCCGAGGAGCTCTCCTCGATCCCCGACCGCTTCATCGCGGACTTCCCGAAGGGCGCCGGCGGCGTCTACGACGCGGGAATCCCGGGCACGCGCAACCCCCAGACCGGCAACCCGGGTCCGACCCTGTGGCTGCCGAAGGGCGAGAAGGTCCGCTTCATCCTCACTTCACGTGACGTCATCCACTCCTTCTGGGTGGTGCCGTTCCTCATGAAGCAGGACGTCATCCCGGGCCACACCAATGCGTTCGAGGTCACTCCGAACAAGGAGGGCACCTTCGTGGGCAAGTGCGCCGAACTCTGCGGCGTCGACCACTCCCGGATGCTCTTCAACGTCAAGGTTGTCTCTCCCGAGCGTTACCAGCAGCACCTCAAGGAGCTGGCGGAGAAGGGGCAGACCGGCTACGTGCCGTCAGGCATCGAGCAGACTGACCCCGCCAGGAATGCGGAGACCAACAAACTGTGAGCATCCTCAACGAACCCCAGGGTGCCGCGGCAGCAGACGACTCGTACGAGGACGAACTGCCGGTACGGCGCAAGCAGCCGGGAAACGTCGTCATCAAGTGGCTGACCACCACTGACCACAAGACGATCGGCACGATGTACCTGGTCACTTCGTTCGCGTTCTTCTGCATCGGTGGCCTGATGGCGCTCTTCATGCGCGCCGAGCTGGCCCGTCCGGGTACGCAGATCATGTCGAACGAGCAGTTCAACCAGGCGTTCACGATGCACGGCACGATCATGCTGCTGATGTTCGCGACGCCGCTGTTCGCCGGATTCGCCAACTGGATCATGCCGCTGCAGATCGGTGCGCCCGACGTGGCGTTCCCGCGGCTGAACATGTTCGCGTACTGGCTGTACCTCTTCGGTTCGCTCATCGCGGTGGGAGGCTTCCTCACCCCGCAGGGCGCCGCCGACTTCGGTTGGTTCGCCTACTCCCCGCTGTCGGACGCCGTCCGCTCGCCGGGTGTCGGTGCCGACATGTGGATCATGGGTCTGGCCTTCTCCGGTTTCGGTACGATCCTCGGCTCGGTCAACTTCATCACCACGATCATCTGCATGCGCGCGCCCGGCATGACGATGTTCCGGATGCCGATCTTCGTGTGGAACGTCCTGCTGACCGGTGTTCTGGTCCTGCTGGCCTTCCCGGTTCTCGCCGCCGCGCTCTTCGCGCTGGAAGCGGACCGAAAATTCGGGGCCCACGTATTCGACGCGGCCAATGGCGGCGCATTGCTCTGGCAACACCTCTTCTGGTTCTTCGGGCACCCAGAGGTGTACATCATCGCGCTACCATTCTTCGGAATCATTTCCGAAGTGATCCCGGTATTCAGCCGCAAGCCGATCTTCGGCTACATCGGCCTGATCGCGGCCACCATCGCCATCGCGGGTCTCTCCGTGACGGTGTGGGCGCACCACATGTACGTGACGGGCGGCGTGCTCCTGCCGTTCTTCTCCTTCATGACGTTCCTCATCGCGGTACCGACCGGTGTGAAGTTCTTCAACTGGATCGGCACGATGTGGAAGGGCTCGTTGTCCTTCGAGACGCCGATGCTCTGGTCGATCGGCTTCCTGATCACCTTCCTCTTCGGTGGTCTGACCGGTGTTCTGCTGGCCTCGCCGCCGCTGGACTTCCACGTCTCGGACTCGTACTTCGTCGTCGCGCACTTCCACTACGTCGTCTTCGGCACCGTGGTGTTCGCGATGTTCGCCGGATTCCACTTCTGGTGGCCGAAGTTCACCGGCAAGATGCTGGACGAGCGGCTCGGCAAGATCACGTTCTGGACCCTGTTCGTGGGCTTCCACGGCACGTTCCTGGTGCAGCACTGGCTCGGTGCCGAGGGCATGCCGCGTCGCTACGCGGACTACCTCGCGGCCGACGGCTTCACCGCGCTGAACACGATCTCGACGATCTCCTCGTTCCTCCTCGGCCTGTCGATCCTGCCGTTCTTCTACAACGTGTGGAAGACCGCCAAGTACGGCAAGAAGATCGAGGTCGACGACCCGTGGGGCTACGGCCGTTCGCTGGAGTGGGCCACCTCGTGCCCGCCCCCGCGCCACAACTTCATCACCCTGCCGCGGATCCGTTCCGAATCCCCGGCGTTCGACCTGCACCACCCGGAGATCGCCGCGCTGGAGCAGCTCGGTCACCACTCCGAGGACAAGGTTCTCGCCGGTGGTAAGGAGGCAGGCAAGTGAAGATCCAGGGCAAGCTGTTCATCTGGCTGAGCGTCTTCATCCTGATCATGGCCATCACGTACGGCGTGTGGTCGAAGGAGCCGGTCGGCACCACCGCCCTCGTCCTGGCCTTCGGGCTGTCCATCATGATCGGCTTCTACCTGGCCTTCACGGCCAACAGGGTCGACCAGATGGCCCAGGACAACAAGGAAGCCGACGTGGCCGACGAGGCCGGCGACGTGGGGTTCTTCTCCCCGCACAGCTGGCAGCCGCTCTCCCTGGCGATCGGCGGCGCGCTGCTCTTCATGAGCATCGCCTTCGGCTGGTGGCTGGCGTACTTCTCGGCCCCGATGCTCCTGATCGGTCTCTTCGGCTGGGTGTTCGAGTACTACCGCGGTGAGAACCGCACCCAGTGACACCCGCCCAGTGACACCCCCCGGGTGACACCGCATTACCAGTAACACCTCGCGAGGGGCCCGAACTGCTCGGCAAGAGCGGTCCGGGCCCCTCGTTTGCAGTCATAGAACGCGCTGGATCGGATGAATCTTCTTAGCGTGGGTCCATGAACGACACGCCGCGCACCCGCTCCGTAGTGAGTTGCTCCCTGCTGGTCGTGACCCTGGTCGCCGGTGCGACCGCCTGTGGAGAGCCCGATGGCCACCCGCTCTCGGCCAAGCCGTTCGATGCGGCCGACCAGGTCTCCTTCAACGGCCATGCCCCGAACGGGAAGGCTGATCCCGACAAGCCCCTGGAAGTCACCGTCAAGGGTGACGAGGGACGCATCACCGATGTGACGGCCGCGGACAGCACCGGCCGCCGTCTGGCCGGCGAACTCGCCGCCGACGGGAAACGCTGGCACTCCACCGCCCCGCTCGCCGCCGGCGCGCGGTACGAGGTGAAGGTCACCACCGAGGACGAGGACGGCGCCCCCGGCCGCCGTACCCTCTCCTTCGAGACCACCTCCCCGAAGAAGCTCCTGAACGTCTCCTTCGGCCCGCAGGCGGGCACGTACGGGGTCGGACAGCCCATTACGGCGGAACTCAGCGCTCCGGTCACCGACAAGGCCGCCAGGGCCGCCGTCGAACGCGCCCTCAAGGTCCGCTCCACCCCCGCCGTCACCGGCTCCTGGTACTGGGTGGACGACAAGATCCTGCACTACCGTCCCCAGGACTACTGGCCCGCCGGCACGGCCGTCGAGGTGAGCAGCAACTTCAAGGGGATCAAGGTGACCAACGCCCTGTACGGGGCCGAGGTCAAGCCGCTGCACCTCAGCATCGGCGACCGGATCGAGGCCATCACCGACGCCTCCGAGCACGAGATGACCGTGCTCCGCAACGGAGAAGTGATCAATACCATTCCGGTCACCACCGGGAAGCCCGGCTTCTCCACCCGCAACGGCGTCAAGGTCGTGCTCGGGAAGGAGGCGTTCGTCCGGATGCGCGGCGAGACCGTCGGCATCGCGGAGGGCTCCTCTGAGTCGTACGACCTGCCGGTCTACTGGGCCACCCGGGTGACATGGAGCGGCGAGTACGTGCACGCCGCGCCGTGGTCCGTCGGGTCCCAGGGCAGCGCCAACGTCAGCCATGGGTGCACCGGGATGAGCACGGAGAACGCCGAATGGTTCTTCGACACCGTGCGCGAGGGCGACGTCGTCAAGGTCGTCGGCAGCGAAGGGGAGACAATGACCCCCTTCGACAACGGGTTCGGGGACTGGAACGTCTCCTGGGAGGCCTGGCAGAAGGGCAGCGCCCTGCTGAGCGCCACGCCCGGCGCCGGAGCGCACCCCCAGACATCGGCTCTGGCGGCGCGACTGCGCCCCCAGGTCTGACACCGGGGGTGCACCGCCTCTCGGGACGACCGTGCGGCCCTGGTGTGCGGGCGGCCTCAGGAGGCCTTGGCCGCCACCTGGAGACGCCCGCGCACCAGGGCCGCCAGGGCGTCCGCGAACTCGACCGGGTCCACCGGGAGGGTCACCGCGGCGTCCGCGCGGCTCCAGGTGGCCAGCCAGGCGTCCTGCGGGCGCCCGATCAGCAGCAGCACCGGCGGGCAGTGGAAGACCTCGTCCTTGATCTGCCGGCAGACGCCCATGCCGCCCACGGGCGCCGTCTCGCCGTCCAGCACGCAGACGTCGACACCGCCGGCGTCCAGCGCGGAGAGCACGGCGGGCAGCGTCGCGCACTCCAGGAACCGCACCTCGGGGACGTCGGCCGCGGGCCGTCGCCCGGTGGCGAGCGTCACCTGCTCGCGGACGTTGGCGTCGTCGCTGTAGACCAGGACCGTGGCGGTCGCCTGCATTGTTCCTCCGTGACAGCTGTGTCGTCGGGGCTCTCGGGGCATGAACCGATGCGCGGATCGTACTCCCGCCGACAGCCCGTCAGCACCGCTAATGACGTCGATTCCCTGGGCCGTTCGGGGAGGACACACCCCTCTGACACACCGAACGGCACCCCCGGGAGTGAGGGCGGGATAAGCGACCGACATAATGTCGGTCGTGGCGACAGCAACGACAGTAGAAACCGGGCACGCGCACCCGTCGGTCAATCGGCCGAACCTCACCAGCGTCGGAACCATCATCTGGCTGAGTTCCGAGCTGATGTTCTTCGCGGCCCTCTTCGCGATGTACTTCACCCTGCGATCGGTGATGGGACCGGACCACTGGAAGGAGATGGCCGACCATCTGAACTTCCCGTTCTCCGCGACGAACACCACGATCCTGGTGCTTTCCTCTCTCACCTGCCAGCTCGGCGTCTTCGCCGCGGAGCGGGGCGACGTGAAGAAGCTCCGGACGTGGTTCATCATCACGTTCGTCATGGGTGCGATCTTCATCGGCGGCCAGGTCGTGGAGTACACCGAGCTGGTCAAGACGGACGGGCTCTCCCTGTCCTCGGACCCGTACGGCTCGGTGTTCTACCTGACCACCGGCTTCCACGGCATGCACGTGACAGGCGGTCTCATCGCCTTCCTGCTGGTTCTCGGCAGAACATACGCAGCCAAGAGGTTCACCCACGAACAGGCGACCGCAGCCATCGTCGTGTCCTACTACTGGCACTTCGTCGATGTCGTGTGGATCGGCCTCTTCGCGACGATCTACATGATCAAGTAACCGGGCGCTCGCACCCACCCATCATCGACGCAGAAGATCCTGACACCGGGGTAATCCGTGAAAAAGCTCTCCGCACGACGACGCCATCCACTGGCGGCCGTCGTCGTACTACTCCTCGCGCTGGCGGCTACCGGGGGGCTGTACGCCGCGTTTGCGCCTGCGGGCAAGGCGCAGGCAGACGAATCCGTCCAGTCCCTCCCCATTGAGGAGGGCAAGAAGATCTACACCGTCGGCTGCGCCAGCTGCCACGGAACCAGTGGTCAGGGCACCTCCGACGGGCCTTCGCTGGTCGGCGTCGGCTCCGCCGCCGTCGACTTCCAGGTCGGCACCGGCCGCATGCCCGCGCAGCAGCCGGGTGCCCAGATCCCGGCGAAGAAGGTCATCTACTCGCAGGGCGAGATCGACCAGCTCGCGGCGTACATCTCGTCGCTCGGCGCCGGTCCGATCACGCCGACCGAGAAGCAGGTCAGCCCCGACGGTGCGGACATCGCCAAGGGTGGTGACCTGTTCCGCACCAACTGCGCCCAGTGTCACAACTTCACGGGTGAGGGCGGCGCGCTGACGAACGGCAAGTACGCCCCGAGCCTGGAAGGCACGAGCCCCAAGCACATCTACGAGGCCATGCAGACCGGCCCGCAGAACATGCCCTCCTTCCCCGACACGACGATGCCCGAGCAGCAGAAGCAGGACATCATCGCGTACATCAAGACCGTGAACGGTGACAACAGCGAGAGCCCGGGCGGCCTGTCGCTCGGTGGCCTCGGTCCGGTCAGCGAAGGCCTGTTCGCATGGATCTTCGGTCTGGGCCTCCTGATCGCCGTCGCCGTCTGGGTCGCGGCCCACACCGCTAAGGCCAAGAAGTCATGAGTAGCCAAGAAGAGAATCCAGAGAAGAGCCTGCTCACCGAGCAGGACACCGCGCACGGCGCGGTAGTGGGTACGGGCGACCCGTTCGCCGACCCGGGGCTGCCGGCCCACAAGCCGCGCATCCAGGACATCGACGAACGTGCCGCGAACCGCTCCGAGCGAGTCGTCGCGTACCTGTTCATCCTGTCCATGCTGGCGACGGTGGCGTTCATCGCCTCCTACGTCATCTTCCCGGTCGACAAGATCGTCTACATCTGGCCGTTCGGCCATGTGAGCGCGCTGAACTTCTCCCTGGGTCTCACCCTGGGCGTGGCGCTCTTCGCCATCGGCGCGGGTGCCGTCCACTGGGCGCGCACCCTGATGTCCGACGTCGAGGTCCCCGCCGAGCGTCACGCGATCGAGGCCACGCCCGAGGTCAAGGCGCAGGTACTCGCCGACTTCAAGGCCGGTGCCGAGGAGTCCGTGATCGGCCGGCGCAAGCTGATCCGCACCACGATGTTCGGCGCGCTGGCCCTGGTGCCGCTCTCCGGCGTGATGTTGCTGCGCGACCTGGGTCCGCTGCCGGAGAAGAAGCTCCGCTCGACCCTGTGGGCCAACGGCAAGAAGCTCATCAACATGAACACGATGCAGCCTCTGCGACCCGAGGACATCGTGGTCGGTTCGCTGACCTTCGCCATGCCCGAGGGCCTGGAGGAGGACGCCGAGGACTTCCAGGCGCAGATCGCCAAGGCCGCCCTGATGATCATCCGCATCGAGCCGGACGACATCAAGGACAAGCGCGAGCGCGAGTGGGCGCACGAGGGCATCGTCGCCTTCTCCAAGATCTGCACCCACGTCGGCTGCCCGATCAGCCTGTACGAGCAGCAGACGCACCACGTGCTCTGCCCGTGCCACCAGTCCACCTTCGACCTCTCCGACGGCGCCCGCGTCATCTTCGGTCCGGCCGGGCACGCGCTTCCGCAGCTGCGGATCGGCGTGAGCAGCGAGGGCGACCTCGAAGCTCTCGGTGACTTCGAAGAGCCCGTCGGTCCTGCCTTCTGGGAGCGCGGATGAGTACTACGACGGAAACCACGCGCAAGGCACCCGCAGGTGAGCGGGTCGCCGACTGGGCGGACGGCCGGCTGGGCATCTACGGCCTGGCCAAGGCCAACATGCGCAAGATCTTCCCGGACCACTGGTCCTTCATGCTGGGCGAGGTCTGCCTCTACAGCTTCATCATCATCATCCTCACGGGTGTGTATCTGACGCTGTTCTTCCACCCGAGCATGAACGAGGTCGTGTACAACGGCCCGTACGAGCCCATGCAGGGCATCCGGATGTCCGAGGCCTACTCGTCGACGCTGAACATCAGCTTCGACGTCCGCGGTGGTCTGCTCGTGCGGCAGATCCACCACTGGGCCGCGCTGATCTTCCTGGCCGGCATGTTCGTGCACATGATGCGCGTGTTCTTCACGGGCGCGTTCCGCAAGCCGCGTGAGATCAACTGGCTCTTCGGGTTCCTGCTGTTCGTCCTGGGCATGTTCACCGGCTTCACCGGTTACTCGCTCCCGGACGACCTGCTCTCCGGTACCGGTGTCCGCTTCATGCAGGGCGCGATCCTGTCCGTGCCGATCGTCGGCACGTACCTCGCGTACTTCCTGTTCGGCGGGAACTTCCCCGGCGGCGACTTCGTGGCCCGGTTCTACTCGATCCACATCCTGCTGCTCCCGGGCATCATGATGGGCCTGCTGGTCGGCCACCTGATCCTGGTCTTCTACCACAAGCACACGCAGTTCGCGGGCCCCGGCCGTACGAACAAGAACGTCGTGGGCATGCCGCTGCTGCCGGTCTACATGGCCAAGGCCGGAGGGTTCTTCTTCCTGGTCTTCGGTGTCATCTCGGTCGTCGCCGCGGTCGCCTCGATCAACCCGATCTGGGCCATCGGCCCGTACCGGCCGGACCAGGTGTCCACCGGTGCGCAGCCGGACTGGTACATGGGCTTCTCCGAAGGCCTGATCCGTGTCATGCCGGGCTGGGAGATCAACCTCTGGGGTCACACGCTCGTCCTGGGCGTCTTCATCCCGCTGGTCATCTTCCCGCTGGTGCTGGCCGCGATCGCGGTGTACCCGTTCATCGAGTCCTGGGTCACCGGCGACAAGCGCGAGCACCACATCCTGGACCGGCCGCGCAACGCGCCGACCCGCACCGCGTTCGGTGTGGCCTGGATCAGCTGGTACTTCGTCCTGCTCGTCGGTGGCGGCAACGACCTGTGGGCCACGCACTTCCACCTGTCGATCAACGCCATCACCTGGTTCGTGCGGGTCGGATTCTTCGTGGTCCCGGTGCTCGTGTTCATCGCGACCAAGCGGATCTGCCTCGGCCTCCAGCGTCGCGACAAGGAGAAGGTGCTGCACGGACGCGAGTCCGGGCTCATCAAGCGCCTGCCGCACGGTGAGTTCGTCGAGGTCCACGAGCCGCTCAGCCCGGGTCAGCTGCACACCCTCACCGCGCACGACCAGTACACGCCGCTCGAGATCGGCCCCACGGTCGACGAGAACGGTGTCGAGCGCAAGGTCTCGGCCCTCACGAAGCTGCGCGCCAAGCTCAGCAAGGGCTACTACGGCGAGCACAACCAGATCGCCAAGCCCACCGTCGAGGAGTACAAGGAGATCACCAGCGGCCACGGTCACCACTGATCGCCTGAACTGATCGCCACAGCGAGGAGCCCCGTCCATTCGCCGGACGGGGCTCTTCGTCGTTCCCGGGCCCCGATAGGGTGGACGGACACCCCCCTTTCCGGCTGTGGAATTCTTGGAGCGGACCATGAACGTTGTGACCCCGAACGGCGGCGACAGCGCGGCGGACCGTTCCTGGTCCGGCGTACTGACGCCCCTGCTGCGCGGCCAGGACCTCGGCGCGGACGACACCGCCTGGGCCATGGACCGGATCATGAGCGGGGACGCCACCGACGCGCAGATCGCGGGCTTCGCCATCGCGCTGCGGGCCAAGGGGGAGACGGTCGCCGAGGTGAGCGGCCTGGTGCGCGCGATGTACGCGCACGCCCGCACCATCGAGGTGCCCGGACCCTCGGTCGACATCGTCGGCACCGGCGGCGACCTCGCGAAGACGGTCAACATCTCCACGATGTCCGCGATCGTGATCGCCGGGACGGGGGCCAAGGTCGTCAAGCACGGCAACCGCTCCGCCTCGTCGGCCAGCGGCGCCTCCGACGTCCTGGAGAAGCTGGGCGTCAACCTGGAACTGACCCCGCAGCGGGTCGCCGAGGTGGCCGCCGAGGCGGGCATCACCTTCTGCTTCGCGGTGAAGTTCCACCCGGCCCTGCGGTACGCGGCCAAGGCCCGCAAGGAACTGGGCACCCAGACCACCTTCAACATCCTGGGCCCGCTCACCAACCCGGCCCACGTCCGCGCCCAGGCCGTCGGTGTCGCCGACCTCAGGATGGCGCCCATCGTGGCCGGCGTCCTCGCCGAGCGCGGCAACTCCGCGCTCGTCTTCCGCGGCGACGACGGGCTCGACGAGCTGACCACCACCGCGACGTCCCGGGTCTGGGTGGTGCGGGACGGCGAGGTGCGCGAGGAGGCCTTCGACCCGCGCCACGTGGGGCTGGAGCTGGTGCCGGTGGAGGCGCTGCGCGGCGCCGACCCCTCGTACAACGCGGACGTCGCCCGCCGGGTGCTGGACGGCGAGAAGGGTGCCGTGCGCGAGGCGGTGCTGCTGAACTCGGCGGCGGCGCTGGTGGCGCTGGACCCGGGCGAGGGCACGCTCACCGAGCAGATCGGCGCCAAGATCGCCGCCGCCGCCGAGTCCATCGACTCCGGAGCCGCGCACCGCGCGCTGGAGCGCTGGGTGGCGGCCAGCAACGCCTGAGCTTTTCCGCGTCGGCCGAGCGTTTCCGTCCGTACGTGCACGAAGGGGCGCAGTCCGTATCGCGGACTGCGCCCTTGCGTTCGCGGACACGTGTGGCAAGATGCTGGCAGGTCATGAGTGACAGCGACTACGGCCCCGGCCCGCTGTCCGGCAACCCTCCGTCCGTGGCGGGGTGCCCCGGGTGAAGACCAGGCCGTAGGCAGCGAGGTCTGCGGCAAGCGCGGGCCCCTCGGCATCTCGATGCCAGCCCCCGGGGTCCTGGTCCCTAGGGAGCCTCTTGTGAGCACGCGAATGCGATAGGGCGCAACGCCCTTCTCCGCACCCATTTCACCTTTGCACCGTGCTGCCGCGTACCCGCCGGCTCGGTGAATTCGCCTGCGTATTACGGGAGTTCGTCATGTCCGTGTCTTCTGCTGCCCTCAACACCTCCGAGTCCGCCGCCGCTGCTGCCTCCGCCGACGCGGACTGCGCGCCCCTGCCGGTGCTCGGCAAGGACGTCACCGTCCCCCTCGTCACCGGGGGCGAAGTCACCTACGCGGCCCTCGACTACGCGGCCAGCGCCCCGGCGCTTCAGCGGGTCTGGGACGACGTCGCCGCCTACGCGCCGTACTACGGCAGCGTGCACCGCGGCGCCGGCTACCTCTCGCAGCTCTCCACCGACCTCTTCGAGAACAGCCGCGCCACCGTCGCCGAGTTCCTCGGCTGCCGCCCCGGCGACCAGGTGATCTTCACCCGCTCGACCACCGACTCCCTCAACCTGCTGGCGGCCGTGATCCCGGCCGACTGCGAGGTGTTCGTGTACGAGACCGAGCACCACGCCTCGCTGCTGCCCTGGCGCGACGCCAAGGTCACCTACCTCAACGCGCCGCGCACCCCGGAGCAGGCCGTCGAGACCCTGGAGCACGCGCTCGCCGACCGCGACCCCTACGGCCCGGCCCTCGTCTGCGTCACCGGTGCCTCCAACGTCACCGGCGAGCTGTGGCCGGTCAAGGAACTGGCCGCCGCCGCCCACGCGCACGGCGCCCGCATCGTCCTGGACGCCGCCCAGCTCGCCCCGCACCACCCGGTGGACATCGCCGGACTCGACGTCGACTGGGTCGCCTTCTCCGGCCACAAGCTGTACGCCCCCTTCGGCTCCGGCGTCCTCGCGGGCCGCGCCGACTGGCTCCAGGACTCCGAGCCCTACCTGGCCGGCGGCGGCGCCTCGAAGAAGGTCGCCCGGCGCGCCGACGGCGGCGTGGACGTGGAGTGGCACACCACCGCCGCCCGCCACGAGGCCGGTTCGCCCAACGTCATCGGCGTCTACTCCATCGCCTCCGCCTGCAAGGCCCTCACCGAGGCCGGATTCGACAAGCTGGTCGCCCGCGAGCAGCGGCTGGTCGCCCGGGTCCGCGCGGGCCTCGCCGAGGTGCCGCAGGTCAAGGTGCTCTCGCTCTTCGGCGACGACGCCCCGCGCGTCGGCGTCATCTCCTTCGTGGTGGAGGGCTGGAACAGCTCCCACTTCGCCGCCGCGCTCTCCGCCGAGTACGGCATCGGCGTCCGCGACGGCCTGTTCTGCGCCCACCCGCTGGTCCGCACCCTGCTCGGCAGCGACCCGCAGGACCCGGGCGAGTGCGGCGCGCCGGAGGCCGAGCCGGGCGAACGCTCCCTGAACGCCATCCGCGTCAGCTTCGGCGCCGGTACGCCGGACGAGCACGTGGACCGCTTCGTCCGCGCCGTCTCCGAGCTGGTGAGCGAGGGCGCCCAGTGGAAGTACCGCACCGAGGGCGGCCGTTGCGTCCCCGACCGGGGCACCGCTCAGATCTGACGGAGACGTCCCGGCAGCACTTCGGCCGGGGACGGGCGGGTTGCCGGGCCCCGGCGGAGGGGGGCCGGGGGCCGCGGGGGGGGGGGGGGGTTAGCGTAGAAGCCGGAGGGGGAGGGGGCGTACAA